>JAZLLL010000189.1:0-4769 GCA_045598125.1 Methanobrevibacter sp.
TATACATGGATTTTATTTGGTTTCTTCCTTTTTCTAAATTGCGGTCTAAGATTGCAAGAACAGCTTCAATATTTTCAGCTAACTTCTCGTCATCCATATCTTGAGTTCCAACTAAAATTTGGATAGAAGGTTGTTGTTTAATACCTACTTTAATAGTAGATTGTAATCTTTCAAGTAAAGGCTCAACTTTTGCATTAGCAGGCACTGGTTTAGGCATTTTATTACGAGGACCAAGAACTGGACCTAAAAATCTACCTACAAGGGCCATCATATCAGCTTGAGCAATAAAGAAATCCACAGAACTTGCTAATTTTTTAGCTTGTTTTCTGTTTTTTCCTAAGTCTTCCAAATCTTCTTTTGAAATAACAAGATCAATACCAGCATCTTTAGCAGAAACAGCTAACTCTCCATCAGCAATGACACCAATATTAATTGGTTTGCCACGTCCGTTAGGAAGAGCAAGTTCCTCACTAAACCTATTATCTGGTTTTCTGACATCTAAATCTTTGATGTTAATAATAACATCAATAGATTGAGTGAAGTTTCTCGGCTTAGCTAATTCTTTTGCCTCCTTCACCGCATCAATAATCTCTTGTGTCATATAAATCCTCCATGAACTTAAGTTCATTGGAATTGGTTTTCATGAGAAATCTTTCGATCCCATGATAAATAAAACAATATATCAATTATATCTAATAATTATAGATTCACAATTTATTAAATATAACATCATCTACATTTTATAAAATTTATTAAATCTAAGTATCATAATTAAATCATTTAATTAATCACTTACAAAGACATAATAAATTATTAAAATAATTAAAATAAAATAATCAAATTATTCTACTAAAATATCATCATACTCTCCAGCATCAACTGCTTTTTGAGCATCTCTTGGATCTTTACCATCAACAGTAATACCCATACTTACACAAGTACCCATAACTTCTTTAGCTGCATGTTTGTAATCATTAGCAAGTAATGAATCAAATTTCATTCTAGCAACTTTTAATGCTTGTTCTACAGATAAATCTGCAGCAACTTCAGTACCTGGTTCATGAGCACCTTTTTCAATTTTAAGTTCTTCCATAATAAGTGCAGTTGTTGGAGGAGTACCTACTTCAATAGTAAAGTTTTTCTTACTATCCACAATAATTTTTACAGGAACTTTCATTCCTTTAAAATCAGCGGTTTTATTATTAATTTCTTCTACAACTTGCATCATATTAATACCGAGTGGACCAATTGCTGGACCTAATGGAGGTCCAGGAGTAGCGGTTCCACCTTCGATAAGAACTTCCACGGTTTGATCAGCCATTAGTTAGCCTCCTTTTTAATAATTCTAATTTGATCAGCTTTAACAGTAACAGGAATTGGAACTGCCGCCTCTATTAACTCAAG
Source organism: Methanobrevibacter sp. (assembly GCA_045598125.1). GTDB lineage: Archaea > Methanobacteriota > Methanobacteria > Methanobacteriales > Methanobacteriaceae > Methanobrevibacter. The sequence continues at coordinate 1,405 of JAZLLL010000189.1, forward strand.
AACAACTTCTTCACGAGATTCATCTAAACGTACAACTTTAGATTTTTCACCTTTGAATGGACCAGAAATAAGCTCGACAATACTGCCTTTTTGAATAGATGAAATAATTGGTTTTGGTTTTAAGAATCTTTTAACTTCTTCTAAGCTAATTTGATTTTTGTCATCAACAACACCATCTTTATTAGCACCAACAATACCTCTTAAGTGACGAATTCTTATTTCAGGATTACGCATATCAATTTTAGACGCAGACTCAACTATAATATATCCTTTTAAAGATTCAGGTACAACAATAGCTTTAATTTCTACACCTGGTTTATCAGCTTTCATAGCTAATACTTTAGCAACATTTCTTTCTTGACCTGCTGATGTTTTAAGAGCAAATATGGAATTTTGAGCATCTTCCATTTAAATTCACCTATCTATAATTAATAATTCAACAACAATTAATAAGCTTATAGATTAAATAAAATTATATAAACAAAAATTTTACAATATTCTTTAATAACTTATTAGAAGCACTTAAACTAACTACTTAATAAATTACAGCAACATAGACAGTTTAAAATATGAATATTAAAGTAAAATCAATAAAATTGAATTCATATAATAAGAATATATATATTTAAACAAGTATATAAATGTTTCAAATTTAGAGTTAAAAAAATAAAAAATAAATATATTAAAAATAGTAATAAAATAACTAAATTAAGATAATATTTATTAAAAACACATATAACTTAAGAATTGTTAAAAATAAAAGTTTTAAAAAATAATTAAAGGTACAATATTAAATAATATTTAATTAATAAATTTAAGATTTATAAACCAACTAATTGGCCCGCTATAGTAATAACAAAACCAATAACACCAATAATAACAATACCTAATGCAGTAACTTTAGAAAAATCAAAGAACTCCTCACGATTAGGTTTTTTAGCTACTTTTAAAACTCTTTTACATTGTTTAACAAAATTATCCGGAATTAATTTAAGATTAATATTAGAAGTATCAGTTTCAACCATAAAATCACATACATAAAATTAATTAATTAATTAATTAATTTAAAGAATATTTAAAAAATAAAAGAATATTTAAAAATTAAAATATTCCATCAATAAATTCATCTAAAGGATCAGAAGAATTTTCTGCATTAATTGGAGTTGGATCAATAAATTCTCCTTCATCTAAATCTTCACCATCAAAAAAATCATCTTTAGACGGTCTTTCAAAATTATATTGTGATTTTACACCAGACACTACAATAGTAGTTCTAATCACATTATGTAAAGATTCATCAATTTGAGCTCCCCAAATAATATTTGCTTCAGGATCTAATTTATCAGCAACAATCTGAACAATTTTTTCAGATTCATGTAAAGTTAAGTCAGAACTACCAGAAATATTAACTAAAGCACCTTTAGCATTAGAAATATCAATATCTAATAAAGGACTACTAAGAGCTTCATGAACAGATTCGATTGCACGATCACCAGATTCAGATTCACCCATACCAATCATAGCCATACCAGAACCTTGCATGATAGATTTAATATCTGCAAAGTCTAAACTTACAAGTCCAGGTTTTGTAATTAATTCAGTAATCCCCTTAACAGCTCTCCCCAATATTTCATCAGAAACTAAAAATGCCTTATTTAAAGGAAGATTTGGAGCTACTTCTAATAATTTATCATTAGGGATAACAATAACAGTGTCTGCATTAGCTTGAAGTTTTTCTAAACCTTTTTCTGCATTTTCTCTTCTTTTAACTCCTTCTGCAGAAAAAGGCATAGTTGCCACAGCAACAGTTAATGCACCAGTTTTCTTAGCAATTTTAGATATAATTGGAGCAGAACCAGTACCAGTTCCACCACCAAGACCACAAGTGACAAATACCATATCAGAACCATTTAATTCTTCCCTAATATCCTCTTCACTCTCTTCAGCACATTCTTCACCCACATCTGGTTCTCCACCAGCACCAAGACCTCCACAGGTCTGTCTACCTAAAAGTAATTTTTGATCTGCACTACTATAAAACAAATCTTGAGCATCAGTATTAACAGTAATTGTTTTTGCACCTTCAATACCAATTTCATTTAATCGAGTGATAGTATTATTTCCAGCACCACCAGAACCTACTACTGAAATTTTTGCACGACTTCTATTCATTAACTCAATTAATTCCTTATCTAAATCAGTTTCTACCTTAAGAACAACTTCCTCTTCTTCTTCAGTTCTTTTTTCAGATTCTTTAATTGCATCATCTATAAATTTCACTTGTTAACCCCACACATAATTATTATAATCATTTAAAACCAATCTAAATCAAATAATGATTTTAGAAAGGAATTAAATTAAATAATTTAATAAATTTAAATAATAATTCTAAAAACATTAATAAATAATCGAATGATAAGATTAGTAAATTTAAATATCAATAAATATCAGCTAAGATATTAACTAAAAATTTTAACTAAATATGAAAAAATTTAATTAAAAGATATTGATTAATATTTATATTCCTTTCAAGTATATAATTATTTCCAATAATCTATAAATATTTTCATATAAATTAAAGATAATAATAAGTTCATATAAACTAAAGATAAATGATAATGACCAATAAAATAAATTAAATTAATTAATACAATTTATTAAAACAAATTGAATCATTTAAGATCTAGGCATAGCAATTATTTCATGAAATTTCATATCAAATACTTTAGTCATATTAGCTGCAGTCATTACAACCGCAGTATCTACACCTTGAGCAGTTCCACCAATACTAATAATTTCTTCACCTACTGGAATTAAACCTGCATCAGCAAGCATAATCCCTATCTCTGCACACACTTTAAATCCTTGGCAAATAGATCTATAACTTGCAGCAATAATATCAATAGGAGTAAATCCACCAAATTTATTAGTTATCCCCCTACCAGTAGCACTTAATGCATGAGAACCCATAAAAGTAGTTACACCTAAATCTTCAAGTTTATTTTTCATTTCAAGAGAAATATCTGATTTATTATCTTCTTTAAACCCCATATGATGAGTACAATTAACAATAGTCACATCTAAATCAGTTAAAGCTTCATATAATTTTAAAGCAGAGACTCCAGAAGAAGAAGCAATTGCAACATATTTAATATCTCCTTCACTTAATCTTTCCTTAACACACTCAATAAGTTCATCAGTATTAATTTGCCCTGGTTTTTCAAAATAAGTAATTGATTTTTTCATTATATCCCCCACTAAATTTATAAAACAACTAGAATATTATTAAATTTAATATAATAATTTAAGTTCAACTATTAATTTAAGAATAAATAAAATTATAATATTCAGTTATCATAATAAAA
>JAZLLL010000190.1:0-2426 GCA_045598125.1 Methanobrevibacter sp.
TACATTTAAATTTTTAATTATTCATTGAATTAATTTTATTCACTAAAACTAACTCTTTCGAACTTTTGAGGTTCTAAAATTGATTTAGTTGCATCTACACCAACTTTTGTAGTTGTTCCATCTACCTCAGAAGCTACAGGATCAAGGGAAGAACCTCTTGCTTTAGGAACTATAATAATATCATCATCACCTTTTACTCTTGTAGCTATTGCATATTCAATATCTTGCGGGTCAAAAATATCTACATCTTCATCTACAACTACAACATGTTTTAATGATGGATGTGCAGCAAGTGCGGCCATAATAACATTTTTACCATCACCTTGAGTTTGTTTTTTAATTGAAATAGCTGCATGTAACCAACAACAACCTCCTTCTGTTAAAACAACATTTTGTAATGTTGGTACAGTGTTTTTAACTGCATTAAAGATTCTTGGTTCTTGTGGTAGACCTTGTAAAAGTTTATGTTCAAATCCTGCAGGTAAAATAGCATGATACATAGCATTTTCTTTAAAGTGCATTTTTGTTAATTTTATCACAGGTTCATCACGAATTAAATCATAAGTATCTGTTAAATCTACAAATGGTCCTTCTTTAGCTCTTTTACCACATAATAATTTACCTTCTAAAATAATATCTGCATCAGGTACTTTTAAATCATGAGCACAATTTACTAAAGTAAGTTCACCATCTTTAAATGCATTAGCTACTTCCATTTCATCAGCATCTATTGGTATTGAAGTAGTACTTGCAAGTAAGGTGGATGGATCCATTCCAATAGCTATTGCAATATCTAAATCTTTTTTCATTTCTTCTGCTTTTTTAAAGTAAGTATATAAGTTTCTTGGTACTAAACGAATAGCTAAATGATTTTTATCTATAACCATCATTCTATGAATAGATGCATTTTGCACTCCTGTTTCAGGGTCACGTGCAAATACAACTCCAGCAGTTATATATGCTCCTCCATCACGTTTATAATGAGTTAATATTGGAATTTTTTCAAGATTTGCTCTTTTTGTAGTATATTCTTCTTTTAGGTCGATAAAATTAGTTACTTCAAGAGGATTATTCATTCCATCTATTACTTTAGCAGTAATTTCATTAACTTCACAGTTTAATGATTTAGCTATTTTTTCTCTTGTATTACATATTCCAGATACAATTGGAATATCATATCCTTCTACATTTGTTAACATTACAGTTTCTTTAGGATATTTTCTAAGTACTTTTGCAGCTTCATATTCAGTACTTATTTTATCATCAATTTGAATAACTTTTATATCTTTCATTTTCCCACCTTTAGTTATTTAAGTAATAATAATCTAATTTATATAAAAAATTATAAATCTGCAGTTTTATATTTAATCCATTTTAAATTTGATTCTATTTTTTCGTTTGAGATTCCAAGTATTTCAGCTGCTACTATTGCAGCATTTCTACCATTATTAATTCCAACAGTTCCAATTGGTACACCTGGAGGCATATTTGCCATAGTAAGTAATGCATCTTGGCCATTTAATTGATTAGAACATGGAACACCAATCACTGGTTTTTCACTTAAAGCAACAACAGATCCTGCTACAAGTGCGGATAGTCCACTAATAGCTATAAATAATTTGGTATTTGCTCTTTTACTCATATATTTTTCAAAGTCTTTTGCATGTCTAATTGGAGAGTTATAATCTAATCTATATTTTATTCCCATTCTCTCAAGTAAAATAGCTACATCTTTAGCTATTTCCATATCTGAATAACTTCCAGCAAGAATCATAACATCAGGTGTATCTTCTGCTTTTTCAAATTCAATTTTTTCATAATGTTCATCAGATAAGAAATCTTTTTGAAGATATTCTCCATCTAATTCTTTAAGAAGGTCTTTTTCTCCTTTTTCAACTTTTTGTTGATATTCAACTCTAAGTTTTGATATATTTTTAGCTATTTTATTGTCATGACTTCCAATTATTTCACCAGCAAGAATTGCTGCATTATCTCCACGACCAACTCCAACAGTTAAAACAGGAGTTGGGAATGGCATTTGAGCACATGAATATAATGAATCAAGACCTTCTATTGCACCTTTTACAGGCACACCAATTACAGGTCTATGAGTATAAGCAGCTATTGCACCAGGTAAATGTGCAGCAAGCCCAGCAATTCCTATAAATACTTCAACACCTTCTTTAGTAGCATCTATAACAAGTTTTTTAACTTTATCATGTGTTCTATGTGCAGATGCTACTTTAATAGAATAAGGTATTTGTAGTTTTTCTAATATTTTAATTGATTTTAAAGCAATATCTTTATCAGAAGCACTTCCAAGAATTATCATTACTTTAGGGATCATTTTTTTCTCCTATAAATTATTAAATTATAATATTAAATTTATGTTTTTTCTATTATTTATTTTATACTAATAATATTGT
>JAZLLL010000191.1:0-6886 GCA_045598125.1 Methanobrevibacter sp.
AAATAATAATAAATAAAAAAAAATAAATTCTCTCTAAAATTATTATTTCTAAAATTAAAAATAAATACTAAAGAAAATATATATTTCAATGAAAATATTAAATAATACATAAATAAAATACTCAAAATACTTAAATGAAATATTAATATAATTTAATAAAACAAAAGAATGTGATTAAATGAATTATCTAAATAAAGGTTTGTATTTATTTAAATTAAATTTTAATTGTTCACAATCCGTTTTTGCAAGTTTTTCAGAAGATTTAAACCTATCTAAAGAACAAGCACTTAAAATTGGAAGTTGTTTTGGTAGTGGTATGAGAAAAGGAGAAGTTTGTGGTGCTTGTAGTGGTGCCCTTATGGTACTAGGTTTAAAATATGGTCATTACAAGTCTGATGATTTAAAGAGTAAATTAAAAACAGACCAAGTTTGTGATAAATTTTTAGATGAATTCAAATTAGAAAATGGTTCTTATTTATGTAAAGATTTATTAAATTGTAATATAAATACTAAAGAAGGAATGAAATATGCTTTAGAAAATAACCTTTTTAAAGAAATTTGTCCAAAACTAGTTGAATCTGCAATTAAAATAACTGAAAAATTACTAAAAGACTGAATTTAATTAAATAATATTTAACAATTTTAAAAAAAATAAGTTTAAAAAAATTAATAAAAATTAAATTCAAAGACTAAATTCAATCGATTAAAAAAAATATAATTATTGTAATACTTCAATCATAAGGTAATTATATGAAATGGAAAATTGGAGATTTAGAAATAAAAAATAGAGTTGTTCTAGCACCAATGGTTGGAATATGTGATTCTGCATTTCGAAGAATAATTAAATCCATGGGATGTGGCCTTATTGGAACTGAAATGGTCTCTAATAAAGCTATAGTTTATGGTGATAAAAAGACAGATAGAATGTTATATATGTCAAATTATGAAAGACCCATATCCCAACAAATCTTTGGATGTAGTGCAGAATCATTTAAAATTGCATCTAAACATGTTTATAATTATATGAAACCAGATATTATTGATATTAATATGGGATGTCCTGTTGCTAAAGTAGCTATAAAATCACAAGCAGGTAGTGCTTTACTTAAAACCCCCGATAAAGTTTATGAAATAGTTAAAACTGTAGTTAATAGTGTTCCAATCCCAGTTACAGTAAAAATTAGAAGTGGATGGGATAAAAACCATATTAATGCTGTTGAAATTTCAAAAATAGTTGAGGAAGCTGGAGCTTCAGCAATTACAGTCCATCCAAGAGTTAGAAGTCAAGGATATTCAGGCCATTCAGACTGGAATATTATTAAAGAAGTGAAAGAAGCTATTTCTATCCCAGTTATAGGAAATGGAGATATTAAATCATGTTATGATGCTAAAAAAATGATTGATAAAACAGGATGCGACAGTATTATGATTGGTCGAGGAGTGTTAGGTAATCCATGGTTAATTAAAGAGTGTGTTGATTATTTAGAACGAAATATCTATCCAAAGGAAGTAAGTATAGATGAAAAAATTAATATGATTAAAAAACACACAGAATTACTTATCGAAGTTAAAACTGAAAGAGTAGCTATTCCAGAAATGAGAAGACATACCGCAGATTATTTAAAAGGTCTTCCAAACACTATTAAAATTAAGCATAAATTATTTAAAGTAAACACAAAAGAAGAATTATTTAATTTAATTGATGAATATAAAAACTCATTAGAAATAAATACAAAATAAAAAAAAAAACAATAAAAAAATAAAAAAAAACAGCAACAAAAAAATAATAGTAATATCCATAATTATAATCAAAATTATTTTAAAGTACCAAATATTGGAGATTTTCCATGACTAATCTAAATAAAATTATAAAAACAAAAGAAACTCAAGATTTTATTAAACAACTACCTAAAAAACCAGGTATTTATATAATGAAAGATAAAAATGAAGAGATTATTTACATTGGAAAATCTAAATCACTACAAAATAGAGTAAAATCTTATTTTCAAGAAAATTTAGATAGACCTAAAACTGCTGTCTTAATGAGTCATTTTAATAGTTTAGAGTACATAATCACTAATTCTGAAAAGGAAGCTCTTATTTTAGAAGCAAATCTTATAAAAAAACATAGACCTAGATATAATATTCGTCTAAAAGATGATAAACGTTATCCTTATGTTAAATTAACTGATGAAGATTTTCCACGAATTATCATAACAAGAAATATTGGTAAAAGTGGAACTTATTATGGTCCTTTTACAGATGTGGGATCAGTTCGTCAAACAGTAAAATTCCTAAAACAATTATTTAAAATAAGAACATGCAATAAAATGGATGGGCCTTGTCTTAACAGTCAAATTGATTTATGTTATGGGCCTTGTAATGGAGAAATAAGTAAAAAAGAATATAAAGAACATATAGAAAAAATAGATCTATTTTTCCAAGGAAAATATACAAAAATAATAAAAGATTTAGAAAAAGAAATGTTAGAAGCAGCATCTAATCAAGAATTTGAAAAAGCAGGAGTGCTTAGAGATCAAATACAATCCATTAAAGAAGTTATGGAAAGACAATTTGTTGAATTTGAAAATGAAACTGATCAAGACATTATTGCTACTTCACTTACAAAAAATAATGCTATTGTAGTTGTTTTAAGTATTAGAAATAGTAAAATTATTGGAAAAGATGATTTTTTAATGATAAATACCCCTAATACAAAATCAGATGAAATTATTTCTGCATTTATAAAACAATATTATGGTATGAATAGACATGTTCCTAAAGAAATATTACTTGAAGAAAATATTAAAGATGATAATCTTATTGAAGAATGGTTAAGTGATATTAGAGGGAATAAAGTTTATCTTAAAGTTCCCCAAAAAGGAACAAAACTTAGACTCGTTAGAATGGCAAACAAAAATGCTGAAATTATCAAGAATCAGAAACAAAAAATGGAAAATTCACTACTAGAACTTAAAAAATATCTTAAACTTAAACATATACCTAGAGTTATAGAAGGTTATGATATTTCAAATATTTCTGGAAAATTAGCAGTAGGTTCTAAAGTCTCTTTTTTAGATGGAAAACCAAATAAAAAAGAATATAAAAAATTTAAAATAAACACCCCAGGACCAAATGATTTTGCAATGATGAAAGAATTACTTGAAAGAAGATTTAAACCATTAGCCGAATACTATGCTCTAGCTAAAGAAGATAGGGACAATTTAGACATCGGGAAAGAGCCTAATCTTGTCCTTATTGATGGAGGTAAAGGACAATTAGGAATGGCTGTAGAAGTACTTAAAAAATATAATCTTACACATATTCCAGTTATAGGTCTTGCAAAAGAGTTTGAAGAAATTTATACTCCTGGAAACAGTTTTCCAATAAGAATACCTCATAATAATGAAGCACTTCACTTATTACAACAAGTAAGAGATGAATCACATAGATTTGCTATTACATTCCACAGACAGCTTAGATCTAAAAAAATTGAGGAATCTCCTTTAGATAATATAGTTGGAATAGGTAAAAAAAGAAAAATAGCTTTATTAAAACACTTCGGCAATTTAGAAAATATTAAAAAAGCAAATGTTGAAGAGTTAACTAAAGTTAAAGGGATGAATGAAAAAATAGCTAATAATGTATACAAATATTTTAATACATACTAAATAATAATTATTAAACAATAAAAAAACACCAAATAAAAAAAAGTTAAAAAAAAACATTAAATAAAAAAAAAGAATAATTAAAAATAATTTTATTAAAAGATAACAATATAATAAAATTATTCTTTATCCAATAATATATTTAATAAATTACAACCAATTAATTCACCAAGAGCTCCATTTTTAACAGAATCTTCATCATAAACTTGAATAGAATCTGGAACTCCATTTGAATCATAAATAGCTATTGGAACCATATCTCTAGTATGAGTTCTAACATCTATTGGAGTTGGATGATCTGGTAAAACAGCTATTTTAAAATCTTCACCTTTTAAACTTTCAAGAATTGGAGCTATAATATATTTATCAATAGCCTCAATAGCTTTAATTTTTTCTTCAATATCTCCAGCATGTCCTGCTTCATCAGGAGCTTCAATATGAATAAACACAATATCATGATTTTTTAATGCATCAATAGCATATTCACCTTTTGCTTTATAATCAGTATCAAAAAATCCAGTAGCACCTGGAACTTCAATAATATCACAGTTAGAACAAACACCTAAACCATTAATTAAATCAACCCCAGTAATTACAGCACCTTTAATACCATAACTCTCTTCTAAATCAGGCATTGAAGGCATTGTTCCTTGACCCCATAACCATATCATATTAGCTATATTTTGACCATTTTTAGCTCTTTTTTTATTAATTGGATGATTTTCTAAAAATTCTTTAGATTCATACATTAATTTTTTAATAATTAACGCTTCTTCTAAGCTTTCATCCTGAGGATTTACAAAAAGATTTTCATCAATTTTTTCACATACAACATCATGAGGAGGAATAATATTTAAATTATCAACTTTTGGAGCAATATTTTCATCACTATAAACAAATAAATGTCTATAACTAATTCCAGGATAAAATTTACCTTTAAAATCAGAATACTTATTATGGAAATATTTATCTAAATCTTCAATCAAAACTTTAGATTCTTGTGAAGTTATATGTCCTGCATTAGAACTTGTTATAAATCCATCTCTTTCCGTAATAGTATTACATCTAAATATAACATCACCTTCATTGGTTTTAATACCCATACTTGCAGCTTCAAGTGGTCCACGACCAGTATAATACTCTAAAGGATTAGAACCAAAAATACTCATATTAGCTACATCAGAACCTGGAGCCAAAGTTTCTGGAACATTTTGGATTAAACCACATTTACCTTCTTTTGCAATCCAATCTAAAGCTGGTTTATTAGCTACTTTAAGAGGAGTTTTACCTCCTAAAGATTCAATAGAATAATCAGAAGCACCATCTTCAATAATAATAACATATTTCATAAATAATCTCCTAGATAAAAAAAGTTAAAATAACATAATTTAAAAAAAATTGATAAAATAATTTAATAATATTTAACTTAAATATAATTATTAAAAAAAATATTAATTAATATTTAGTTTTAATTATACTAATCAAATCACTAATCATTGCAGAAGCAGTTTCTATAGAACCTGCACCTTTACCAATAACAGTAATATCATCCGCCAAATCTGTAGTGACAGTAGCTAAATTTAGAGTACCATCAATTGCATAAGGACTATTTTGTTTAACAAGTCGTGGAGATACTTTTAAAGTATTTTGAGATACTTCACCAATTAACTTAATATAATATCCTTCTTGTTTAGCAAGCTGAATAGCATCTAATGTAATGCTAGAAATTCCTCTAACTTCAACATCACTATAAGTAGCATCAATACCTAAAACATTAGCTAAAATAACAACTTTACATGCAGCATCAATACCTTCTACATCTTGGGTTGGATCAGTTTCAGCAATCCCTAATTGTTGAGCTTCATTTAATGTGTTTTCATAGCTGGTTCCTTCTGATGTCATTCTAGATAGAATATAATTAGTAGTACCATTTAAAATACCTTTAATAGATGAAATACTACAACTTGCAAGATTATACTGACACAAATTAATAATAGGCATAGCACCACCAACAGATGCTTCAAATTTAAATTCAACACCTGCTTTTTCTTTTGATTCCTGCATTTCTTTATAAAATAAAGCTAAATGCCCTTTATTACTAGTTACAACATCTTTTCCATTAGAAAAAGCTTTTAAAGTTAATGATTTTGCAGGTTCAGCAGTTTCAATATTAGTTGGAGTTGCTTCAATTAAAATATCATACTCAACAGCATCTAATAATTCAATACCTGCTATTTCACTACCATATTCTGGATAATTTATTAATTTACCTTTTTCTTTTTTAGTTGAGATAAGTAAATCTTCATCTAAACCATCAACACAAATAGCAGAAGTAGATGAATCAGCAGCAGCTACAATCTTTAAATCCACACCATATTTTTCACTAATCATCCCCTTTTTCATGTTAATAGTATTAGCTACCCCTTGTCCTACAGAACCAAATCCTAAAATAACAAGTTTACATTCAACCATAATAACTCTCCTTAAACCTCATCAATAACTAAAAAGTCTTTTTCAATAGCTATTTCCATAAATTTAGAATAAGCAAGATTTCTTAATCCATAATCAAATTCTACACTAATTAAACTTGTAGACTTATCTTCACCATCTAATTTAATTTTTAAATCAGCTACTAAAAGACCTTCAACAGCATTAATCCTATCAACAGTATCTCTAACATCACTATCAATCATATGACCATATAAAATTGCAGTAAATCTTTCTTTTTTAACAAGACCATCTTGTTCAAGAATTGATATGTTCATTTTTTCAAATCGATTAAGTACTGCATTTAAATTTTCTCTTTCCCCTTCTAATGTAAGTTGAACTGGAATCATACCATTTTCATTTTTAGTTTCTCTACGGTGAGTAACTGTAACAAGATTAGCACCCAATTCTCCAACAGGAGTAAGAATAGAAACTAATTGGCCAGGAACATCCATAATTTCAAGAACTAAATCCATTCTCATCTTAAACCCTCTTTAATTATTATTTAAATTAAAATATAATGTTAATATAATCAAAATAAATAATATTTCTGTAAAACTTATTGATTAATAAAAAATTAAACCCTTAAAAGTTAAAAAAGAACCAAATAAATAATAATTAAAAAATTAATTAAAAAATTAATTAAAAAAGAACTAAATTAATTAATCCAATCCGCCTTTTTAACAACAATATTACCTTTTTTATCAGTTCTTGCATTTCTAACAATTTTA
>JAZLLL010000192.1:0-4321 GCA_045598125.1 Methanobrevibacter sp.
ATAAAAATAAAAAAAGTAAAAAAGTATATGAATATACTTTTTATAATTTGTTGATTTAAATTGTATTATAGATTTAAACTATTTTTTTCCTTTTCTAAGTTTAGATTTAGATTTAGAATTTTTAACTATTTTTACAATAACTGATATAACAATGATAATAATTATTAAAACTATAATATCATAATATATAAAATCAGTTACTGGTGTTTCTTTTTTATTTAAATCTATTGAATGAAGATATCCTGCTTTATCTGCTATGAATAAACTATCTCCATAGACTACTGGAGAGGAACATATCTTAGAATTAAATAAATAACATCCTGGAGTAAATTTAAGGTTAATTTCTCCAGTATATTTATTTAATATATATGTAGAACCATCGTTTGAGTTAACAATAATTTCATTATTATATAATGCAGGAGTTGATTGTACTTCACTGCCTGTTGTGTAAGACCATTTAAGTGTTCCATCTCTTGTATCAAAACAACTTATATTTCCAGTGTTTGCTCCAATAAATACATTATAATCATTTGAATCTATCATAGGTGATGAAATTATCTTATTTTCCATGCTTGCAGACCAATTTAAACTTCCGTCTTTTGTGTTAATACAATATAAGTTTCCATCTTCACTTCCAATAAATACATTATTTTTATAATATGCAGGTGAAGAAACTATTTTATCTGCTGTAGTATATGTCCATTTTTCATTACCATTTAAATCAATAGCTAATAATTTACCATTTGTAGATCCTACATATAATGTATTATCAGCTATAATAGGAGATGAAGATATTTTATCTTCTATTTCATAATTCCAAGATTTTTTTCCATTAAGATTATAAGCATATAGATATCCATCGTCACATCCGAAGTAAATTTTATCGTTTTTAATAGTTGCAGTTGATTTTATAGCTTCGGGGAAGTTTTCTTCCCAAATAATATCATGATCATCTTCATCAAGTTTGCTACTTATATTTAAAGCATAAAAATCACCATCCCAATCTCCAACATACAGTATATCTCCTTTAATAACTGGTGAAGCTGTTATTTTATCACCAAAATCATAGCTCCATTCAAGAGTATTATCATTAATATTTATAACTTTTAATATACCTTCTTCAGTTATTATATATGCTAAACTGTCATGAATAACTGGATTTGAGGATATTGGTCCTTTTTCAAGGTTTATTGACCATACACTTGCAACTGCATCAGATTCACCAGTATTATAACCAGTATGTTTTATATTTCCTTGGAATGTAGTATAATCTCCTGCAACTATTGGATTAATACATAAACTAATAGCTATTATGAGACTAATTATTCCAATTACAAATTTTTTATTCATTTAATCTTCTCCTAGCAATTATTTAAAGTTTCCATACAATTCATTATACATCCCTATCAAATCTTACTACACCAACAATAAAAAATATTAGTGTAAATCCAAGTAATACTAAGATATCAATCCAAACATCACCAAGACCTCTACCTTGAATCATTATAGCTCTCATTGCATCATTTAAATAAGTTAATGGGCAAATATAAGCTAGTTTTTGGAAAATCCAGGGCATAGTTTCTACTGGATAAAAAACTCCAGAAATAAACATCATAGGCATAGAAAATGGCATAACCATTTGAGCATAATCTTCTTGAGTTTTTGCTGTTGCAGAAATCATAATTCCAAATCCTACAAAACATAATGCACCTACTACAAGAAGTATAAATGTTTGAGGAATTCCACCTTTTACAGTTATTCCAAATAATATGATTGCTGCAAATAGTAATATTAATGCTCTTATAAGTTCAACTGATAATTTTCCTATAATTTTTCCTCCGACTACAGTTGCAACAGATGTAGGGGTCATAAATAATCTTGCAAGTTCTCCAGTTTCTCTTTCTCCTGAAATTGAAGCACCCATTCCCATCATACAACTCATCATTATAGTCATTGCAAGTACAGCAGGTACAAGGAAATCAATATATTTAATATCTCCATAAATTCTGTTTATTTGTAGTGCAATTGCACTTTTTACAGAATTTATTGAAGAACTTAAGTCTTTATTTACTGTAGCATTTTGAGTGTTTAATTTAGTTGAACTTCCTGCAATTACTGCTTCTTTTGCTGAAATTTCATTAAATAATGCTTGTGTAGTTGGAACTAATGATTGTGTTGCCATCTGATCAGAAGAATCAATATAGAGTGTTACAGCTTTTTGATTTGAGTTGGTATCATCGTAATTCGAAGGAAGGATTATTGCAGCTTTAATTTCTCCGTTATCTACCATTTTTCTTCCTTTATCAGCATCATCAATTATATCAACAACATGGTATATATCCATTGACTTTATTGTATCAAGAGTAGCATCAGTTAAAGCTCCTTCATCTTGTGCAACTACAACTATAGATAAATTTTCTAAATCTCCACCCATTCCATATCCAAAGAGTAAAATCATAATAATTGGAAATAGTATAATGGCAAATAATCTTCCAGGATGTCTTTTTAAACTTATCCATTCCTTTTTAACCATCCACATAAGCTTTTTCATTTCTATCATTAGGCATTGCCTCCTTTTTTAAGATTCATAATAGACTTATGCTCTTGCATTTTCATCTACCTCGGCAGTAGCTTTAATAAATACATCTTCAAGTGAAGGTTCTTGTGTATAAATAGATTCTATTAATCCTCCATTGTTTATAACAATTTTTAGAATCTCAGTTACAACTTCTTCATTAAAACTTTCAATTTTAAGAGTTACTCTTTCGTTTTTAACTATATCAACACTGTAAACATTAGGATTGTTTATTATAGAATTTACTATTGTATCATTAAGATTTTTAACTAAAAATGACATTTCTCTGAGATGTAATTCCTTTACAAGTTTGGTATCTCTTTCTCTATCTGCCCATTTAGAATTAAATTTATTATCTTCACCTTCTTTATTTTTATTATTTTCTTTATATATTTTTGATAAAGTTTCTTTTATGTTCTCTTCATATTCTTCTTTTTGCTGTTTAAGTAGAGTATCTTTAAGACCTTGTGGACTATCATAAGCTACAAGATTTCCAGTATTTATAATTCCAACATTATCGCATAACATATCTACTTCATGCATATCATGTGAACAGAGAATAATTGTATGGCCATTTTCATTTAATTCTTGAATTAAATCCCATAATACTCTTTTAGTTGTAGGATCAAGACCTATTGTAGGTTCATCAAGAAATAGGATATCTGGTCTGTGAACTAAGCTTGCAACAAGTGATGCTTTTTGTTTTTGTCCGCCAGATAATTGGTTTATAGTTTTATTTTCTGCATATTTAATATCTACAAGTTCCATTAAATCATTGATTCTATCAAATTTTTCATCTACTGGAACACCATAGTAATCTGCACATAATTCTGCATTTTCTTTCACTGTTAAATCTTTGTAAAGACTTACTTGTTGTGGAACCATTCCAAGTAGATCTCTTACTCCATCAGGATTTTCTTGAACATCATATCCGCCAACAGTAGCAGTTCCTGATGTAGGTTGTGCAAGACAAGTTAACATTTTAATTGTTGTTGTTTTTCCTGCACCATTTGGTCCAAGCATTCCAAAAATACTTTTATTAGGAATTTTCATATTAATTGAATTAACAGCAATAAAGTTTTTATATTGTTTTTTTAAATCAAATGTTTCTATTGCATATTTCATCTTTAGGCTCCTATCATTACCATGTAAAAGAATTATTCTTTTATATTTTTATTCACTTAGCATATCTTTTATGAATTCAATCCAATTAGGATTCATTTTAAATTCTACCCATATAGATTTCACATGGTTTAATATTTTCTCTCCTTTTTCAGTTATTCTATAAAATTTCACTTGTTTATTATTTTGAGTTTGCCATTCACCTTTAATTAGATTTTTTTCCTCCATACTTTTTAAGATAGGATAAATTTTACTTGATGATGATTTTGTTTGCCATTTATTTTTTATAGGAAATTCAAAAAATATATCAAGTTCTTTCATTATTCCATATCCATGTATAGGGCCACGGTTTTTAATAATCCAAAAAATAAATAATCGTGTAAGTCCATTTTTAAGAGGTTTACTCACAGGTTTATGGTTTTTAGTGAATGTTTCATCACAATTTAACTCTTTGTTTTCTTCTTTCATATCAAACTCCTTTCAATTATCTAATATTTTTATAAAATTTAACTATGTATTTATAATATTTATCTATAAATTTTTATATAGGTAAAATATAAACTTATGTAATTTTTTGACATAGTAATATATTAAAATTGGAATAACTTAATATTTAAATATATG
>JAZLLL010000193.1:0-2543 GCA_045598125.1 Methanobrevibacter sp.
CTTTCAGATAAATTTTCATTATTTATAATTTTGTTATTAACAATTGTATCTAATAATGATGAAGAATCTTGTAATTTTTCTTTTAGAATTTTATCAATTTTAATTTCATATTCTTCATTAAATTTTTCAATAGTTCTAGGAACATTATTATCCCAAAGATTATTCTCAAGAATTTTTGGGAGTATTAATGAAAAAACAGAGATTAATAATTCAATAATTGTAGTTAGAGTACTCATTACTTATTCCCCTAAAACTTCATCTTTAATTTTAGATTTTGTTGTATAATCTGGATAATTAAAATACACATATCTTAATAATCCTTTATATCCTAATTTATTAGAACCTACTTTAAGATTAGTAACTTTTTTAACAATATCTTTAGGGAAATTTATCTTATTTAACTCCTCTTCTCCTTTTTTAGTAATAGAATACTTATTAGTTTCTTCTGACTTATCAATAAAAATTAAATTATTAAAATTTAACTCACGTAATAAATTAACTAATCTTTGACTGTAAGGACCATAATTATAAGGAACAAAATTTAATTCTGTTTCTAAACCCTTCCAAACTTCTTTTACTATTAAAAACATTTCTTTTTGTAAAAAAAGATTCCCTTCAATAGATTTTTTATTATCAACATTTAATAATAATAATATAAAATCTTTTGCAGAAAAATCATCCATAATTAAATACCCTCCTTTTTTAGTTAATTTATTAATTATATAAATATATGATTTTTATAATATATATTTTTATTTTACTTTTCTGAATTTTACTTCTGATTCTCCTTTTGCTTCAGCTAAATCACCTAACTGGCTCAACAAATTAATACCATAACGGAGATTACCTCTTGTATAAGCACGTTCTGCAACAATATGTACGGTCTCTTCACTAATAACTCCCTCAAAGAAACCATACATGCACCTATCTTTTAAAATTTCATTTATCTGCTCTAAACTATAATTTTCAAATTTAATCTCAACACGGTTAAAAATAGTTTGAACAATTGGATCTATTAGTAAATCTCCCATATTACTAACACTGAAAATACTTATTTGTATTCCTTTTTTTACTTCATGAACACGAAGTAAATTGTATAATGCTTTGTTTAGTTCTTCACGGTTTTTGATACTGTCAAAATCATCAAGTGCAAGTATTAGGATTAGGTTTTCTTTTAGTAATTTTTCAGTTATTTTTTCAAATAAATGTTTAGTACTATGCCCATTTATTGGTTGTTTGATGTGGTTCAACTGTTGATAAATCCTTGAATAAAT
Organism: Methanobrevibacter sp.; assembly: GCA_045598125.1. Taxonomy (GTDB): domain Archaea; phylum Methanobacteriota; class Methanobacteria; order Methanobacteriales; family Methanobacteriaceae; genus Methanobrevibacter. The sequence goes on from JAZLLL010000193.1 coordinate 1,275, forward strand.
TTGATACTCTGTTTTATTTAATTTACAGTTAATGTAAACTGTCCTCACTTTATCAAAGTTATCATTTAATACTTCCAAGAATTGTTTTAATGTAGTTGTTTTACCAGTAGCATAATCCCCAGTTATTAACAAATGTTGAGGCGCAATATTTTCTGTTAAACTTCTGCAGTATGTGGCCATTAATCCGAATTCTCTTTCCCTGAATTTCCAGATTTCAGGAATATAACTCATTTGGAAAACGCATTTGTTTTTGAATATGGTGCCTTGTTCGTTTATGATGTTTAAAATTTCCCGTTTCATGAAAAGGTATTATGTTTTTAAATTAGTATATAAAAAGTAGTAGAAGAGCATTTGAAAAGTAAAAAAATAGAGTGTCGACAAAATGTCGACAATTATAAAAATAAGTAATTATTTTAAGTAATGATAATATTGACAATGCAACATACCTTCATCATTACTAAAGCGTATGAAAGCACCTTGAGAATCACCATACAATAAAGTAGCACATTCAATATAATCCTCATTACTTACAGACCATGTTTTACCATTAATACTATTTTTTAATTCATTAAAGCTAACACTAACTTTATTGTTTTCATCGGCAACAAGTGTAAATGCTGGAGCTTCTTTTTTAAATCTGAATGATTCATCAACTGCATATGGAAGTAATCCTTCAATTACTTCATTCATTGAAGAACAGTTGTTTTCTTCTTTGATTATTTTTAGTTTTTCTCCAAGTTCAGAGCTAATTGTTAAACTTGATCGCCCACTCATAAGAGTACCTCCATTATTCCATTTATGATTAAACAGATTATTAATAATATGTATAATATCATTGCATCTTTTTGTTTGTGTTGTATATAAATTATTGCAAGTAATATTATTATTTCGATTATTACAATAAGTAACATTTTATCATCCTCCACTATTTTTTTATGAAAAAATTTAAATAAAAAAATTAATAAAATATAAAATTGGAAGAGGGGTTTTTAATCCCTCTTGTTATGGTTTTGTAGCATGGTTATTATCATTAGTAACCATGTTACTATTTGAAATAAAATTTCTAATTTTTCAATTCTCTCACCTCCTTGTACTTCTATTATTATATTGTACTGCATAGTATATAAAGATTTCTATTTTTTAATTAAAAAACATTCAATAATAATAAAAAATAATAATAAAGTAATAACAAAGCAATAAAAAAAATAAGTCAATTTCCAAAAAAGAAAACAACCAAAAAAAATTAAAAATAGAAATTATATAAAAAAA
>JAZLLL010000194.1:0-3018 GCA_045598125.1 Methanobrevibacter sp.
AAAATCACAATTATAATAAAAATAGAATAATTGAAATGAAATTTAAAATAAAACAGGACAAAATTAAAAAAAACTATAAAAATTTTACACCAAAAAAAAGAAAAAGATATAAGAAAAATTATCTCATAACTTCTAAGATTATTCCAAGATCTTCGTTTTGTAATACATCTACTTTTTTACCACTTGCACCAACGACTTCTTTTTTCATATTTAAGAATTCTTCAGTGATTATACCACCAGCAATAGATATTTCACCATCTTCTGCAAGTTTAGTAGCTATTTCTTCAGGATCTGTGGATTTAATGTATCCAATAACTTGACCTGCATTTGCTTTAAATGTTGGTCCAATCTTAGCCATGTTTGGTTCAATTTCAATGACTTTTTCATGAACTTCAGGTTTACCAGATTTAATAGCTAAATTTTTAATTTTTAAAGTTCCACTAATAACTTCAGCAAATTCTTCCAAAACTTCTTTTAAGTTTGCCTCAGCACTATCTGGATAAACATTTACATTAGCTACTTCAACATTTAATGGGATTTTAGAAGCAGATTTAAATCTCCTAATTTCACCAATAAGTTTAATAGCCAAATCACCTTTAGTAATTGCTTCTTCTTTGTCTAAATCATCATCAATAGTTGGCCAGAGAGTATTATGAATACTAAGTTGCTCATCTTCTAAATCAAAGTATTGATAAACTTCTTCTGTAAAGAATGGAGCAAATGGAGCAAGTAAACTTAAAGAATCTCTAATAATAGTTCTTAAAGTATATTTAGCAGCTATTCTTGATTCTTCAAAAACATCATCATTATAAAGCCTATATTTTTTAGCTTCAATATATTCATCACAGAAATCGTGCCATACAAATTTTTCAATAGCATTCATTGCAGTTGCATAATTATAATTTGAATAAGCTTCATCTACAACTTTATTTACCGCCATAAATTTAGCGAAAATCCATTTATCCATAGGATTTAAATTAGCTTTAATACTACAAGCATCTTTAGATATTGCTTCTTTAGACTCATCATCAAAGATATGCATACTTACAAATCTAAATGCATTCCAAAATTTACGTAAAAATTTAAAACCATGCTTAATCTCTTTCCAATCAAATGCTACATCAGAACCTGGAACACTATTAGCAGCCCATAATCTAAGTGGATCTGCACCATATTCAGAGATAACTTCCTCCGGACCAGTAACATTTCCACGAGATTTACTCATTTTAAAACCATCTTCACCAAATACCATACCATTAATTACAATATCATCAAATGGTTTTTCACCAGTGAGTGCTAAACAACGAAGAGTAGTATAGAAAGCCCAAGTTCTAATAATATCGTGACCTTGTGGACGAATATTAGCGGGAAAAATGTTCTCATAACCTTCTTCAGGCCACCCAGCAACAGAAAGTGGAGAGATTGAACTGTCCATCCAAGTATCTAAAACATCTTCTTCACCAATAAATTCTTCACATCCACATTCACATGCTTCAAGAGGTTTATCTACAGTAGGATCAATTGGTAATTGTTCAGGAGATGGGAGAATTACCTTACCACAGTCTTTACAATACCAAACAGGAATTGGAGTTGCAAATAATCTTTGTCTTGAGATACACCAATCCCATTCCATAGAATCAGCCCAATTCATTAAACGACTTTTCATATGTTCAGGAACCCATCTCATTTTTTCTGCAGCTTCTTTAATCTCATCAATCATTTTAGTAACAGCTACAAACCATTGTTTTTTAACAAGAATCTCAATAGGAGTTTTACATCTCCAACATTGCCCCACATTTTGGTCAACTTCTTCTTGTTTAGTTAAATAACCTTCTTCTTTTAAAGCTTCAATGGTTTTTCCTTTAGCTTCTTTAAGTCCCATACCTGCAAATTTACCTGCTGCTTCAGTTAAAATACCTTGTTCTGTAATAGCTTCAATCACATCTAAATCATATTTATTTACCCAAGCTACATCAGTTTTATCCCCAAAAGTACAAATCATTACTGCACCAGTACCAAATTCAGGATCTACTTCCTCATCCGCAATAATTTTAACTTTTTGACTAGATAAAGGAACTTCCACATATTTACCAAGTAAAGAATTGTATCTTTCATCATCAGGATGAACTACAACTGCTACACAAGCAGACATAAGTTCTGGACGAGTAGTAGCAATTAAAACACCAGGAACAGAAGCATCTGCTTTTTCTGGAAAATCTGTAGCTCTTACATAAGAATTACCTTCCACATTTGCTAAAATTTCATCAGGAACATTAGCAGGTGGGAAATTAACATAATTTAAGAAGGTAGTATTATCTGAATATTCAACTTCTGCAAAAGCAATAGCTGTTTCACAACGAGGACACCAATTTACAGGGTGAATACCTTGATAAATTAATCCTTGATTATACATTTTTAAAAAGGATAATTGAGTTCTTTTTCTATATTCTGGTGTCATAGTAATGTATTCTCTTGACCAATCTTGTGAAAAACCAACAGATTGCATTTGTTCCCTCATGTTTTCTATATTACCATGAGTTAACTCAACACACATATCTCTAAATTCTGTTCTTGTAACATCATTTTTCTTAATATTATGAGTTTCTTCCACTTTCACTTCAGTAGGAAGACCATGACAATCCCAACCTTGAGGGAACAATACATCCATACCCTTTTCTCTCCTATATCTTGCATTAAAATCAATATAAGCCCAATTTAAGATATGGCCCATATGTAAAAGACCAGTTGGATAAGGAGGTGGAGTATCAATTACATAGCGAGGTTTAGTTCCATCACCAATAAATTTATAAATTTCCTCTTTTTCCCATTTCTTTTGCCATTTCTGCTCTGCAGTATGGTCATAATCTTTAGGAATTTCTTTATTTGTCAAAATATTATCTCCATGAATAAATAATAAAATAAATATAATAAATGGTAATTATCAAATCATAATAAAATCAGTAATTATCATGACAAAAGATAAAATTATCACATATTATTTTAATATTTATTTAAAGT
>JAZLLL010000195.1:0-5435 GCA_045598125.1 Methanobrevibacter sp.
TGGGCCTGGCATAGGACCATATGGTGAACATCTATAAAAATTCATATCTTGATTCATTTTTTACCTCCAATATATCTTATGAATCAAGATATTAAATAAGTATTAAAAAAAACCTATAAATTAGGATTTTTTATTTTTTTAAGTATATCTTCTATTTTAACTTTAATATTCTATTTATGGGTAGTTTTATTTTTTTAATTATATTTTCTATTTTAATTATAATGTACAAAAATATACAGAAAAGATTTAAATAGTACATTAAACATAATTATTAAACAAGTAGGATTACTGTTGAAAGTATATAAAAAACTAAAATTATTATTTATTAAAAAGGAGATGATATTTATGAATAAAATTGATTTACCAAGTTATGCTGTACCTAAAAAATGGTATAATATTAATTCTGATTTACCTGTTCCTCTTCCAGAACCAAAAAATAGTGAAGGAAAAAACCAAGTAGAAAATTTACCTAATATCCTTGTTAATGAATGTTTAAAACAAGAAGTTTCTACAAAAAGATATATTAAAATTCCAAAAGAAGTCAGAGAACTTTATCAAAGAATGGGTAGAGGAACTCCTTTATGTAGAGCTAAAGGTTTAGAGGAAAAATTAAATACTCCTGCTAAAATTTATTATAAACGTGAAGATACTTCACCAACTGGGAGTCATAAATTAAATAGTGCAATTGCTCAAGCATATTATGCTAAAAAAGAAGGAATTGAGAAATTAACTACTGAAACTGGTGCAGGTCAATGGGGTACTGCACTTTCACTTGCAAGTTCTTTAATGGGTATTGATTGTACTGTTTATATGGTAAGAGTTTCTTTTAATCAAAAACCATTTAGAAAGTCTATTATGCAAATTTATGATGGAAATGTTTATTCCTCTCCAAGTATGAATACTGAAGTTGGAAGAAAAATTAATAGTGAAACTCCAGATCATCCAGGTTCATTAGGAATAGCTATTTCTGAAGCTATTGAAGAAGCATTAGCTAATGATAATACAAAATATTCATTAGGTAGTGTATTAAATCATGTTGTTTTACACCAAACAGTTATTGGTCAAGAAATTGAAACTCAACTTGAAATGGTTGAAGAAGAAGCTGACACTGTGATTGCTTGTGTTGGTGGAGGTAGTAACTTTGGTGGAGCTGTTTTCCCATTAATTAGAGATAAGATTAAAGGTAATAGTGATACTGAATTTATTGCTGTTGAACCTTCTGCATGCCCTACTTTAACTCAAGGTGAATACAAATATGACTTTGGAGATAATATGGCATTTACTCCACTTATTAAAATGTTTACTTTAGGACATGACTTTGTTGCACCTTCTGTTCATGCTGGTGGACTTAGATATCATGGAATGAATGCACAAGTTTCTCTTTTAGCTAATGAAGGTTATATTAATTGTATATCTGCTCATCAAAGAGATGTTTTCGAAGCAGGTCAAATGTTTGCAAAATGTGAAGGAGTTATTCCAGCACCTGAAACAAATCATGCAATTAAAGCAGCTATTGATGAAGCTCGTAAATGTAAAGAAACTGGTGAAGCTAAAACTATTGTTGTTAATTTCTCTGGTCATGGTTTAATGGACTTTAAAGGTTATGCAAGTTTCATGGATGGCTCAATGGAAAATAGTAAATAATTAAACTATTTTCTTTTATAATACTCACCTCTTATAACTTTGATAATAGCTATTTATAATATATTAATAGCTATTTTCTATTTTTTTAGTATTTATTTTCTATTTTTTTTTAGTAACTATTTTTTAATTTAATTTTTTTATTATCAAATAATTTAAATATTTTTTTTAACAAATTAAAAATATGAAAATTTTAGCTATTGATGTTGGAACTGGAACTGAAGATATCATGTTATATGATAGTGAAAACCTAATTGAAAATGCAATTAAATTAGTAATTCCTTCACCTCATTTAACCATTGCTCAAAAACTTGCAAAAGTTGAAGGAGATGTTTATTTTGATGGTGTAATAATGGGGGGAGGAAAGCTTAAAAATCGTTGTATTGAACATATGGAAAAGGGTTATAATGTAGCTTTTGAGAAGTTAGCAGCTAAAACAATTCGTGATAATCTTAAACAAGTTAAATCTTATGGTTTTGAGATTGTTGAAGATTCTAATTCTTCTAAGTATGATAATTATACTAAAATCAGTCTTAGTGATGTTGATGTTCCTAAATTAATGGAAATTTTTTCCATTTTTGATTTAGACCTTGAAGTTGATGAAATTGTTGTTGCAGTTCAAGATCATGGTTATAGCGAAGATATGGGTGATAGAGATTTTAGATTTGAGAAAATAAGAGAAAAACTTCCAAAACCTCTTCCACCTGAGATATTTGCTATGGAAGCAGAAGATGTTCCAGAATATTTTACTAGAATGAAGTCTGTTATAAAAGCGTTAGCTAAAACTAATCCAGAATTTAAGCCAGTTATAATGGATACTAAGTTTGCCTCACTTGTAGGTATGTGTTACGATGAGTCTGTAATTGATTTAAATAGTTATATTGTAGCAGATATAGGAAATGGGCATACTACTGTAGCTTCTATTGAAGAAGGTAAAATTCAAGGTATTTTTGAACATCATACAAGTAATTTGGTATCAAATCCTAAAAAACTTGAAAATCTTATTATTTCTCTTGCAGATGGTTCTATTACTCATGAAGATGTTCATGGAGATTATGGTCATGGTGCTTTTGCTTTAAATCCTATTTCTAAAATAGAAAAAGTCATTGTAGCGGGTCCTAAAAGAAATTTAATTGAGAAAACTAATTTAGATTATTATTATGCAACTCCTGCAGGGGATGTTATGATGACTGGTACTGTAGGTCTTATAAAATCTATAGAGTTTTTAAGAGGAATTTAATTTTAGTAATATACTATTTTATAGAATTTATATGTTATTTTTAATAGTACAATATTTTATGGAAAATTTTATATATTAATTTAATTACTATTTATTTATTTATTTATTTTAGAGGATGATTTAATGCTTAAATTTGATCCACATATTCATAGTATTTATTCATGTGATTCTCGATCTAGTCCAAGAGATATTTTAAATCGTGCTGAAGAAATTGGGCTTGATGCAATAGCTATTAGTGATCATAATTCAATTAAAGGTTCTCAAGAGGCATTTAAAATTGCAAAATCTGAAAAAAGGGATATAATAGTTGTTCCTTCTATTGAAATTTCAACTGATAAGGGACATATGATTGGTTTAGGTGTAACTGAAAATATTCCTAAAGGATTATCTGCTATTGAAACTGCAGATATAATACATGAGTTAGGAGGGCTTGTTATAATTCCTCATCCTTTTTCATATTATAGGCATGGTCTTTTTTGCAATATAGATCCTAATATGACTGTTGATGGTGTTGAAACTAAGAATGCACGTTATATTTTTGGATATTCAAATAGTCAAGCAAAAACTTTAGCTTATAAAAATAGATTAGCTACTTTAGGAGCTAGTGATTCTCACTTTTTAAAATCTGTTGGAGATTCATATACTGAAGTTAATACTAAAAATCATGATTCAATTGATGGAATTTTAAATGCTATTAGACATAAACGTTGTAAAGCAGCAGGTAAGGGAACTTCTAATCTCTTAATTGCTAGAGAAGTTTTTGTTAAGAAAGTTTTAAAACGTTATCCAAAACGTGAAGATTATGTAAAGGGAATTTAATCCTTGTCTTTTATATTTTTTAATTTAATATTAATAATATTTCTTTAGTTATTTTTATTCTTTTTAATAACTAATAGTTTATTTAATGAATTTAATACAGCTATTACACTTGACATAATAACATCATCTCTTGTTGCTCTTCCTGTTGCATGATTTCCTTCTTTATCAGCTATTTTTACAAAAGTTTCAGCTAATGCATTAGTACCTTCACCAATAGCTCCAATATTATATTCTTCAAGTTCTATTTCAATTGTATTTGCGACAAGATATTTTATTGCATTTAATGATGCATCAATAGGACCTACTCCAGTTTTAGATATTTCACTTACTTTGCCATCTATTTCTAATTTTACTGTAGCTGTTGCAGAAACATTATTTCCAGTCATTACAGTAAGACCTAAAAGTTTAATAGATTCATTATCAACAGTACTTATTTCTGTTAATGCAATTGCTTTTAAGTCAGCATCTGTAATACATTTACCTTTATCTCCGAGATCTTTAATTTGTTTATATATTGAATCGAATTGTTTTTTAGTTGTTTCAATATTAAACTCTTTTAATTTAGATTTAATAGCTGCATTACCTGTATGTTTTCCAAGAGCTATTTTTCTTTTATGTCCTACAAGTTCTGGAGGTATTGGTTCATAAGTTTCACTATGTTTTAAAATACCATCAACATGGATTCCAGATTCATGGACAAAAGCATTTTCGCCTACAATAGCTTTAGTTGGAGGTATTTTTATACCAGTCATACTTGATACAAGATGAGATAAATTATATAATTGTGTTGTATCTAGATTAAAGTTAACTCCATAAGGTAATTTAAGAGCTATTACTAACTCTTCAAGTGAAGCATTTCCTCCACGTTCTCCAATACCATTTACAGTACAATGAACTTGATTTGCACCATTTTCAATAGCTATTATTGAGTTAGCTACTGCAAGACCAAAATCATTATGAAAATGAACACTTAAAGGTTTTTTAAGATTAGATTTAAGTTTTGAAATAAGTTTTGCACTTGTTGAAGGTACTAAGATTCCAACTGTATCTGGAATATTTAATACATCTGCACCTGCATTTTCAGCTTCTTTGTATAGTTTTATAAGATAATCTATTTCAGTTCGTGTTCCATCTTCAGCTGAAAATTCGACTGTAAGTCCATGATCTTTTCCATATTCTATTGCAGAACTAGCTATTTCAATTATCTCTTCTTTTGATTTTTTTAATTTATAATTTCTGTGAAGAGGTGAACTTCCAATGAAAGTGTGAACATAATTTAAATCAGAATCAATAACTGCATCAATATCTTTTTTTAATGTTCTTGCAAGTCCACATAATTGGCTATTTAATTCAAGTGATTTAATTTTTTTTGCACTTTCAAGTTCTCCATTTGAAGATGCAGGAAATCCAACTTCAATAGTGTCAATTCCAAGATTATCTAATTTACTAGCTATTTGGATTTTTTCATCTATTGTTAAGCCAACACCTGGTGTTTGTTCACCATCTCTCAATGTTGTGTCAAATAATTTAACAGTTTTTGGTATTTTCATATCTTTTTTTAACTCTTCTATATTTACTGCATACATTTTTGACACCTTATAATTTATTTAGTAGTTGATTTTAATTTTAAAATTCTCACAATTAATTTAATAGTTAACTTTAATAAGTTTATTAATTATTATTTTAGCTAATTTTATATTTATTATTTTAGTATTTTTTTTATTTTTTTGTAAAT
>JAZLLL010000196.1:0-4039 GCA_045598125.1 Methanobrevibacter sp.
TTATTTCACCATCTTCAACAGATAAAAAAGACATTGAAACTGCATTACCAAACTTAGTTATATGTAAATCATTTTTACTATCTATATCAATAGCTTTTTTATCATATAATTCATTAAGTGCGGTTGTTAAATTAATAGGAACTGGGATATTTTGATAGAATCTATTAACTTCATCCTCATTTTTTAAAGCTTTTGAGGATATATCTGCAAGTAATTGTTCAAGAGATCCTTCTTCAGTATAATCTACCTCAATATTTTCAACATCACTTTCTAAAAGATTAAGAGCCATAGATTCCTCTTCTTCCCCATCAAACTCATTCCCAATCTCAGGAATAAGATATATTATTCCTCTATCATGATAACTTGGTCTTCCAGCCCTACCCAACATTTGAGAAAATTCATTTGGAGAAATCCATTTATTTCCCATAATTAATGATTCAAAAATTACTTGTGAAGCTGGAAAATCTACACCTGCTGCAAGAGCAGCAGTAGTAACAACTGCAGCTATTTTTCCTTTTGAGAAATCTTTTTCAATTCTCTCTTTTTTATAATAGGAAAGACCTGCATGATAAGCAGAAGTAGTTATTCCCTTATTTGATAAAAAATTAGCTAATTTATGAGTTTTTCTTCTAGAATTTGTAAAAATAAGAGTTTGACCGTTAAATCCTTTAGAGGAACTAGTGTAAAATTCATTCTTAACAAGTTGACTAATCAAACTTCTTCTTTGTGATTCACCTCTAACAAAAGCAATATGACGTTCAAGAGGAACAGGGCGTTCTTTATATTGAACTAATTTCATATTAAAATCATTAGCTAAAGTTTTAGGATTTTTAATAGTAGCAGATAATCCAATAATTTGAGTTTTTGGAAATAAATATCTAATACGTTTTATTAATCCATTCAATCTAAGTCCTCTATCTTCATCTGCAATAGTATGAATTTCATCTATTAAAACAAGCCCTAAATTATCAAGTAGATGAGATTTTCCAGATCGAAGTAAAAAGTCAATACCTTCATAAGTTCCAACAATAATATCTGCATCTCCAATATTTGAATCATATACCTTTAGTTCACCTTTAGCTTTAATCCTATTCATACCTACTTTAATAGCTACTTTAAGACCAAGAGGTTCATATTTCCTTTTAAAATCACGATATTTTTGATTAGCTAATGCAACAAGAGGAGTTAAAAAAATAAATTTTTGACCTTTTAATGCTTTAGGTACACCTGCTAACTCCCCAATTAAAGTTTTACCACTCCCAGTAGCTGAAACAACAAGTAAATTTTCACCCCTTAAAACTCCTTCACGAATAGCTAAATATTGAACAGGTAATAAATATTGATTTTTATTTTTAATTATAATTTTTTTAAATTCTTCAGGAATTTTAAGACGATTCATAGCTACTTTTGGAATTTTAGAATCTTTAACATTAATATAATCAAATAAAGTTAAGTTAGGATTTTTAATAGGATTAAATCTTGGAGAAAACATTGCTAAAACTTCATCAAGAGCGCCTGTTTTTTCTAAAATTCTTTTAAAGTTTCTAAATACTTTTTTACTATATCCTCTAAGTTGAAGTTCTCTTTTAATAGTATCTTCTGCACATAATTTACAAATAGTTTGATTATGATAACTATAAGAAAAACTTTCATTTACAATTGTAACTTCTCCTTCATAACTACAATGTTGACATATATTTGTAAAACGAATTTTAATATTATTTTTATTTAAAAATTTTTCAATATCTTCATCTCTTTGTGCTAAAAAAACAGCTTGACTTTTTAAAAGAGAAATTGCTTTAGAAGGAGGATAAAGTTTATCTTCTTTATCCTTTTTAATAACAAAACGATTTATAAATATATCTTCAGAATCTTTAGTAAACTTTAAAACACCTATAAAATCAGGTTTTCTTTTAGTATTAAGTGCACCTTTAGGACTTCCAATAGGATACATTTCCCATGATTTCTTCTTTTTATTAAGGACTATCATTAGATTATAATTATATATCTAATAGTTTAAAAATATTAGTTTAAAAAGTTTAAAAAAAGAAATAAAAAAAAGTAAAAAATTAAAAAAATTATAAAATTTTAAACTGCATCAGAACCTCTTTCACCAGTTCTTATTCTAATAACCTCTTCTACATCAGATACAAAGATTTTACCATCACCAATTTCCCCAGTTCTAGCACTTTCTTGAATTGTATTAATGATATATTCTAAATCTTCATCCTTAACAATAAGCTCAATACGTGTTTTTGGAATTAAATCAATACAATAATTAGAACCCCTATAAGACTCTTTAATACCTAATTGTCTTCCACGACCCTTAACTGAAGAAACATTCATACCATCACAACCAATTTCAATAAGAGCCTGCTTAACAACTTCAAACATTTCTTCACGAATAACTGCAACAATTCTTTTCATAATAAACCCTCTACAAATATGATATAATATTTACAAATATGATATAATATTATTAATTATATATTAAAATTTATGATTATTAAAATAAATAGTATTATAAAATAATTAATAAAAAAATAAATTAATTAAAAATAAAAACAATATAATTTAATTAATTCTAACGATTAATTTCATAATTTATAAACTATAAGATAATTTATAATCTATAACCAGATTCTTCATGTAAATTAGTATCTAATCCACCAATTTCAACTTTTTCTTCAACTCTTAATCCCATAAGTTTATCTAAAAGTTTAGCTATTATAAAGCTTACAATAAATGCATAAATAGCTGGAACAATAACCGCAATTATTTGAATAATTAATTGTCCAGGATTTCCATAGAATAAACCAGCTACTCCATTAATAGCAGGAGCTGCAAACAAACCAGTAGCAATTAAACCCCAAACACCAGCTAAACCATGAACACCAAATACATCTAATGCATCATCATAGTTTAATTTTGATTTAAGATAGTAAATTGCAAAGTAAGATATTAATGAAGCACCAATTCCCAGAAAAATAGATCCACCTAAACTAATAAATCCTGCTGCTGGTGTAACTGCTACAAGCCCTGCTACTGCTCCAGTAATTGCACCTAAAACAGTTGGTTTTCCAATTTTCATAATATCTAAAATAACCCAAGTAATTAATGCAACAGCTGCTGCAGTATTGGATACTAAAATTGCAGAACCTGCAAGTCCATTAGCTGCAAGAGCAGAACCTCCGTTAAATGCCATCCATCCAAACCATAAGAATCCTGCACCTAAAATTGAATATCCTAAATTATGAGGTAGTAATGAAGTGTCTTTTCTCTTACCAAGAACTAATGCTAAAGCTAATGCTGAAAATCCAGAATTAACTTCAACTGCAACACCACCAGCAAAATCTAAAGCACCTAAATTCATTAACCATCCTCCACCCCAAATCCAATGAACTAAAGGAATATAAACTAAACTAACCCAAATAACAGTAAATATTATCCAAGCAGAAGTTTTCATTCTTCCAACAATAGAACCTGAAACAAGAGCAGAAGTTAAAGCTGCAAATGTTAATTGAAATGCAATGAAAACAAGTGTTGGAATAGATCCAGTTAAATGATTAATACCTATACCTTCTAACATAAAGTTTGATGGAATTCCAATCAAACCCATAAAACTAGCTTGAGAAAATGAAGCTTGATAACCAAAAACAATCCAAATAACACTAGTAATAGAGAATGCAATTAAAGTTAAAAACATTACATTCAATACATTTTTACGTTTTGCTAAACCACCATAAAAAAATGCAATACCTGGAATACTCATCATTAAAACCATAATAGTTGCTATAAGTACCCATGCAGTATTTCCAGTACTTAATAAACTCATACTTTCACCTATATACTCTCACAATAAAGATAATTATTAACTAAATAAAAATTAGTTTATTAAATAAAAAATTATCTCATCATAATATTATAATAAAAAAATTATTATATTAATAAAAATTATTAATAAAAATTTAAATTAGTAATAAATACACTTATTAATTACCCAAAGTATTATAGTAATTCTTAATATATATAATTTTGC
>JAZLLL010000197.1:0-3878 GCA_045598125.1 Methanobrevibacter sp.
AATTATATAAAAAAATAATTATTTAGTAAAAGACTTAAAAAATTTTTCAAAGTCTTCATCATCCATAGGTTCAGGTGTTGAATAATTATCATTTTCAAAAATATCATTAGCTAATTTTCTATAATCTTCTGCTTCAGTTGATTCAGGTGCATATTCAACAACTGTTTTAGCATCTAATTCACTTCTTTGAATAAGGTTACTTCTTCCAATAACACCAATAAGCTGAGTTCCAATAGCTTCTGCAAATTTAGAAACAATTTCTTCCTCATTTTCAAGACCTTTACAGTTACAAATAATTCCACCTAAATTACCTTTAAGCTTTTTAATTCCACGAGAAATATTATTTGCAGCATATAAAGACATATATTCACCAGAAGATACAATAAATACTTCATCAGCATAATCTTCTCTAAGAGGTACTGAAAATCCTCCACAAACAACATCTCCAAGTACATCATAAAGAATTACATCAAATTCTTCATCAAATGCATTAAGAGTTTCAAGACGTTTCATAGCTACAATAACACCACGACCAGCACAACCTACACCTGGCTCAGGACCCCCACTTTCAACACATTTAATATCATTAAATCCTTTAAATACCAAATCACCAAGTTCTGGCTTTTTATTATCTTTAAGAGTATTAACAATAGTAGGTATTCTTTTACCACAAAGAGTTCTTGTAGTGTCTGCTTTTGGATCACAACCAATAACCATAACTTTTTTATCATTTTCACTATAAGCCGCAGCTATATTCGCTACAGTAGTGCTTTTTCCAATTCCACCTTTACCATAAATAGCTATTTTCTTTTGTTTATCCATTTTAACACCTAATTTATTATAATAATTTTTTAAATAAATTACTTTATTATATCTAATTAATTCTCAATGATTTTCTTGGGATTAATTTATATACAAAATCACTTTCTCTTAATTTCTCATCAATAGCTATTGCAACATTAGAACCTTTTTCAGCTTTTTCAATAGTTTTTCCATCAATTTGCATAGATTCAATTATATGAGTTATAGAACCAGTTGTTGGTCCTTGAATCATGATTTCATCACCAATAGTTAAATCATCCCATATTTTAAGCTCAGCTACTTTAATTTTATTATAATAATTAACAACCTTAGCAACATCTTTTTTTACATATTTAGATTGATTATCTTCACTTATTTCATAAGGTTGATTGAAATAGAAACCTGTATCATAACCACGATTAAAAACCTTTTCAAGTTCTTCCATCCATTTTGGATTATATTTATAATTGTCTTTATCTTCATTATACAAATCAATAGCTTCCCTATAAACTCTAACAGCTGTAGCTACATAATCAGGAGAACGAGCTCTGCCTTCTATTTTAAAAGAATTAATTCCTGATTCAATAAGTTCAGGAATATGTTCAATTAAAGCTATATCTTTTGGAGAGAAAAAATTAGTTCTATAAGTATCATCATAAGATTTAGTGATTATAAAAGTTTCATCTTCACATTCAGAGGTATTAATAACATTATCATTTTTATTTTCTTCAAAACTAAATCTCCATTCTTTTCTACAAGGTTGAAGACAATCTCCACAGTTTGCACTTCTTCCATAAAGCCCATAACTTAAGAAACATCTACCGGAAATAGCCATACACATAGCACCATGAATAAATGTTTCAACTTCAATAGAAGAATTAGATTCTTTAAGTTTATGTGTAATATCTCTAATTTCATCTAAAGAAAGTTCTCTTGATAAAATAGCTCTTTTAACACCTAATTTTTCAAGTGTTTTAAGAGAATAATAATTTGTAGTATTTTCTTGAACACTAATATGTGCTTCAAGATTATTCTCAATAGCAATCTCAATTAAAGAGATATCTGATAGAATAACTCCATCAACACCATATTTATTTAAGTAGGGAAATTGTTTTATAAGACGTTCTATATCCTTATCTTTCATTATGGTATTTGTACAAACATAAAGTTTTGCACCAAAATCTTTGCATAATTCACTTGCTTTTTTAATATCTTCAAGTGTGAAATTAGATGCATTAATTCTCATATTAGCCTCTTCAAGACCAATATAAACTGCATCAGCACCATTTTTTAATGCACTTACTAATGAAATAAAATTTCCTGCAGGAGCTAATAATTCTACCATAATACCACTAATTATTAAAGATTAAAAAAAATAAAAAATAGAATAAAAAAAATAAAATAAAAGATTATTTATAAATAAAATTATCTAGTATAAATTTTTTAAATAATATATTAATTTTTAAGAAGTTATGAAGAAACCTTATTCTTTTAAATAAATATACAAAATTAAATAAAAATATTAATTTAATTAACTATACAACTTTTAAAATTTTATTATAAGATTCTGGTTCTAAATCTTCTGGAATTTCAGTAGGATACTCTTCATTAATACAACCTAAACATAATTCATCTTCACTAATACCAATTGCCTCAATAAGACCTTCCATACTAATATAACCTAAGGTTTCAGCATCTAATTTTTCTCTAATTTCTTCAATAGAGTAATTATTTGCAATTAATTCTTCTTTAGTTGCCATAGCTACACCATAATAACAAGGAGCTATTACTGGAGGACAACCAATCATCATATGAACTTCTTTTGCACCAGCTTTCTTTAAAATTTTAATTAAAGATTCAGAAGTTGTTCCTCTTACAATACTATCATCAATAACAACAATACGTTTTCCTTCTATTTCAGAATTCATTGGATTAACTTTAAGTTTAACTGCAAGTTCTCTTTCTTTTTGAGTTGGCATAATAAAAGTTCTTCCAACATAACGATTTTTAATTAAACCTTCACCATAAGGAATTCCAGAAGCTCTTGCATATCCAATAGCTGCGGGAATTGAAGAATCAGGAACAGGAATTACTAAATCTGCATCGACTGGGAATTCTTCATATAATTTCTTACCAATATTTAATCTAACACTATAAACAGATTTTCCATCTATAACACTATCCGGACGAGCAAAATAAACATATTCAAACATACAATGAGCTAATTTAGAACCTTTTGCAGAAGGTAAAATATGATTTTTAATTTGATTATCTTCTATATAAATAACTTCTCCTGGTTCTAAATCCCGAATAAATTCTGCACCAATAACATCAAAAGCAACAGTTTCTGAAGCTAACACATAAGCATCATCAGTTTGACCTAAAACTAAAGGTTTCATAGCCATAGGATCTCTCATAACATAAAGTTTATCATTAATTAAAACAACTAAAGAGTAAGCACCTTCTAATTTTGATGAAACTTTATCCAAAGCATCTAATGTAGGAATTCCTCTCCTACATTCTTCTTTAATCAAATAACAAACAATTTCAGAATCAGTAGTTGATCTGAATAAATAACCTTTTTTAATAAGTTCTTGTTTTAATTCACCAGAATTTACAATATCTCCATTATGAGCCACAGAGATAAAACCATCATCTAAATCAGTAACAAAAGGCTGTGAGTTTTCAATCTTAGACCCTCCAGTTGTAGAATATCTTACATGACCAATACCTACATTCCCCTTCATTTGTTCAAGTTTAGATTTATTAAAAACATCTGTAACTAAACCCATACCATAATGATGATTTACACCAAATTGACCAAAGGTAGTTATCCCAGCAGATTCTTGTCCTCTATGTTGTAAAGCATACAAAGCATAATAAATAGAAGTTGAAACATCCTTAGAAGGATTTTTAGAGTGTATTCCAATAATACCACATTTATCGTTCAATATAATATCTCCATATAGTGTTAATAAAAATATAGTTATAATAACCAATATATTTAATTATCTTATTCATAGTATTTATAATAATATCCAAACTATTGTGCTTTTTCATCAAAGAAGATTTATATG
>JAZLLL010000198.1:0-6882 GCA_045598125.1 Methanobrevibacter sp.
GAAGACATTAATAATGCAATGAATTTCATTAATAATCTAAGAGTTCCATCACTATCTGGATACACTCCTAACGAAGCTTTTGAGAAAGTATACGATAAAGAACTATTAGATAAAGTTAAAACATTTATTTATAAATAATCAAAATTATTAAAAACAATGACTCTTCTTAGGAGAGATAAAATGATTTGGAATAAAAATGCAGAATGTATGAGTAGAGAAGAAAAAGAAGAATTACAACTTACTTTACTTAAAAAAGTAGTTAAAACAGCTTATGAAAATGTTCCATTTTATAAAGAAAAATTCGATAAAGCAGGATTTAAAGTAGATGACTTAAAAACTCTAGATGATGTAAGTAAAATACCTTTTACAACAAAAGACGATTTAAGAAAAGCTTATCCTTTTGGATTATTTGCAGTTCCAGAAGATGAAATTGTAGAAATCCATAGTACTTCTGGAACTACTGGAACTCCTGTTGTTAGTGGATATACTAAAAAAGATTTAGATATTTGGGGAGAATGTACTGCAAGAGCAATTGTGATGGCTGGAGGAAGTAGTAAATCAAAAATACAAAACTCATACGGTTATGGTCTTTTTACCGGAGGTTTTGGAATCGATCATGGAGCAAAAACTATCGGAGCAACTGTAATTCCAATGTCTTCTGGAAATACTGAAAGACAAATTAGAATGATGGAAGATTTTCAAAGCGATATTCTTACATGTACTCCATCTTATGCATCTTACATTGCAGAATCTCTTGAAAAAAGAGGATTTAAACCAGAAGATATTAGTTTGAAATCAGGAATCTTTGGAGCAGAAATGTGGACTGAAGAAATGAAATTAGATCTTGAAAAAAAATTAGGAATTACTGCACATAATATTTATGGTTTAACTGAAATGATGGGGCCAGGTGTAGCTTCAGAATGTAACCAACATAATGGATCCCATATACAAGACGATCATTTTTACCCAGAAATTATAGACCCAAAAACTAAAGAAGTTTTAGGCTATGGACTTAAAGGAGAATTAGTACTAACCACTTTAACAAAAGAAGGAATGCCAATCATTAGATTTAGAACAAAAGATGTTACTGCTCTTAGAAATGAAAAATGTCCATGTGGAAGAACTACTGTGAGGATGGATAGAATTACTGGAAGAACTGATGATATGTTAAAAGTTAAAGGAGTAATGTTTTTCCCATCACAAATTGAAGCAGCATTACTTAGTATTGATGGATTAACATCAAATTACCAAATCCATATAACAAGACCTAAACATCTTGATGAAATTGAGATTAAAGTAGAAACTTCCCCAAATTTATTCTCAGATGAAATGAAAAAATTAGATGCTCTTGAAGAAAAAATAAGTCATAAAATTCATAACACAATAGGTATAAGGGTCAATATAACTTTAGTTGAACCAGAATCTTTGCCAAGAAGTGAAGGAAAAGCTATTAGAGTTATTGATGAGAGAAATTTTGAATAAGGAGGATAAAAATTATGGTAGTAAAACAGATTTCTGTATTTCTTGAAAACAAAGAAGGAAGAATCAAAAGTGCAGTTAACACAATTGCAAAAGCAGGTATAAATATAAGGGCTCTTTCTATTGCAGATAGTAGCAAATATGGTATTTTAAGATTAATTGTTTCAGACAATGAAAAAACCAAAAAAATATTAGAGAGCGAAAATTTTATTGTTAAAGAAACAAAAGTTCTTGTAGTAAGTGTAAAAGATGAACCAAATGGTTTAAATTCAACTTTAGAAATTTTTGAAAATGAAGGCATTAATGTAGAATATATTTATGCATTTGTAAGTTCAAAAAGTGATGAAGCAATTGTTGTTATAAAAATTGAAGATTATGAAAAAGGAATTAATGCATTAAAAAAAGAAAATGCAAATATATTAACTAAAGAAGATATTGATAAGATATAAAAAAATATTATTAATATTATCTAAACAATGTTTTTATTTAGAATATGACCACATATTCTAATTTTTTTTAAACTAAATAATAACAATTGTTAATTTAAATAATAAAAAATAAAACAAAAAAATAAAAAAATTAAAATTCCTGAAGCATTTTAGCTATATCTTCTCTACCATATCCTAATTTAACAAGTAAAGACTTAAAATTATCATTTTTATCCCAATCAATAAGTTTCCATGCTTTAAAATCATTTCTTAAAATAGCATTAACTAATAATTGCATAGTAATTAAATCTTCACTACTCATAACCATTAAAGAATCTTTATCTGAGAAAAAACCTTCAGGATCAAATAATTTAAATTCCCCACTATCTTTATTTTTTTTAATAATTGCATTATTAATTTTATATTGCAAAATTTCACCTTATTAAATTTTATTAAAGTTATAATTATTATATTTTATTATCATTATTTATAAATTAATAAGTTATTTTTAAGAATTTAATTAAAATAAAAAAAAAAGTAAAAAAAAACAAAAAAAAGTAAAATAAAAAAATAGATAATATTAAATATCATCTATATAACTATTTAAAGATTTTACAGTGATTTCTTTTTCTTTAATAGCTTGAATTGCATTTAATGCTGCTCTTGCACCTGCTAAAGTAGTTACATAAGGAATTCCAAGCTCAATAGCTAAACGTCTAATTTCATAACCATCTTCAGAAGCTTGTTTTCCTGAAGGAGTGTTTATAATTAAATCAATCTCATTATTTAAAATAGCTTGTTTAATATTTGGAGTTCCTTGAGATACTTTTTTAACTCTTTCAACAGGCACTCCAAAAATAGAATTTGCAGTTCCACGAGTAGCTATAATATCAAATCCTAAATCATGAATTTTCTCAGCAATAGGATGTATTTTCTTTTTATCTTGATCTCTTAAAGTGATAAATACTTTACCTTCTTTTGGTAAGTCCATACCTGCAGATAATTGAGATTTATAAAATGCAAGTCCAAAGTTCTCATCAATACCTATACTTTCACCAGTAGACTTCATTTCTGGACCTAAAACAGTATCAGCACCAGTTAATTTTAAAAATGGGAAAACAGATTCTTTAACCGCTACATGATTTATTTTAATTTCTTTAGTTAAACCAAAGTCTTTAAGTTTAGATCCCATCATTAAATAAGTAGCTATTTTAGCAAGAGGAACACCAATTGCTTTACTTACAAATGGAACAGTCCTACTTGCTCTTGGATTAGCTTCAATTATATAAACTTGCTCTTCATCTAATTTTACAGCATATTGTATATTCATTAAACCAATAACATCTAATTCAAGTGCTAATTTTCTAGTATGATTTCTAATAACTTCAAGTAAATGTTCTGGAATAGTTTGAGGAGGAATAACACAAGCAGAATCACCAGAATGAACCCCTGCTTCTTCAATATGTTCCATAATTCCTGCTATGAAAACATCTTCCCCATCACATAGAACATCAACATCTAATTCAACAGCATCTTCTAAGAATTTATCAACAAGAATAGGATGTTCTGGAGATACTTTAACTGCTTCTTTCATATATTCTTCAAGTTCTTTATGGTCATAAACAATTTCCATAGCTCTTCCACCTATAACATAAGATGGACGTACAAGAACAGGGAATCCAATATTTTCTGCAGCTTCTTTAGCTTCTTCAAAAGAGTTAGCTAATCCATAAGGTGCTTGGCGAATATTTAATTTATTTAAAACTTGAGTAAATCTTTCCCTATCTTCAACTCTATCAATACTCTCATATGGAGTACCTAATATTTTAACACCTGCTTTTGCAAGAGGTACAGATAAATTAATAGAAGTTTGACCACCAAATTGAACAATTACTCCTTCAATATCTTCTTGTTCAATAATACCCATAACGTCCTCAAAAGTTAAAGGCTCAAAGAATAATTGATCTGAAACATCATAATCAGTACTTACAGTTTCAGGATTATTATTTACAAGAATTGTTTCAATTCCTGCTTCTTTTAAAGCTAAACTAGAATGTACACAACAATAATCAAACTCAATACCTTGACCAATTCTAATAGGTCCTGCACCAATAATTAAAATCTTTTTATTATTAGAGTTAACAAGCTCAGTATGCTCATCATAAGTACTATAATAATAAGATTCCTTAGCTTCAAAATCACCTGCACAAGTATCTACTTTTTTATAGGAAGGTTTAATATCAAACTTATCTAATAATTCTTTTACATCAGACTCTTCTAAACCTGCAATTTTAGCAATAGTAAAATTAGAAAATCCTAATTTTTTAGCTTCAAGTAAGAAATCTTTATCTTTAATTGATTCTTTATTAATTTTTTCTTCAAAGTCTACAATATTTTTAATTTTATATAAGAAGAATTCATCAATATTAGATAATTTGAATAATTCAGTAACAGACATTCCATCTTTTAATGCAGAGTATAATTGGAACAACCTTTCATCAGTAGGATTAATTAAATCATCTTCACTATATTCATAATACTCAAAACCATGCAATCCAATATCTAATGAACGAATAGATTTTTGAATAGCTTCTTCAAATGTTCTACCTATAGCCATTACTTCACCAGTAGCTTTCATTTGAACACCAATCTTAGTGTCTATTCCTTTAAACTTATCAAATGGCCATCTTGGAATTTTTAATACAACATAATCAATAGCTGGTTCAAAGGAAGCAGGAGTTTCTTTAGTAATATCATTTTTAATTTCATCTAAAGTTAAACCAAGAGCAATTTTTGAAGATATTTTAGCAATTGGATACCCAGTAGCTTTAGATGCTAATGCACTACTCCTACTTACACGAGGATTGACTTCAATAATTTTATATTCATTATTTTCTGGATTAAGTGCAAATTGAATATTACATCCACCACAAATTCCTAATTCTTTAATAATCTTAATAGATGCTTCTTTAAGACGAGCAGTAGTTTTATCATCTAAATTTTGAATTGGAGCTACAACCATACTTTCTCCAGTATGAATACCCATTGGATCAATGTTTTCCATATTACATACAATAATACAAGTATCGTTTTTATCTCTCATAACCTCATATTCAATTTCTTTCCAACCTAAAACAGATTCATCAATTAAAACTTGATTAATAAAACTCATATCAAGCCCATGAGTAGCAATTTCAATCAACTCTTCTTTATTATGAGCTACTCCTCCACCAGTACCACCTAAAGTAAATGCTGGCCTAACAATAACTGGATATCCTATTTCTTCAACAGCTTCTAAAGCTTCATCAATAGATTCAACAGCTTTACATTTTGGAATAGGTTCATTAATCCTTTCCATAAAATTAGCAAAAAGATCCCTATCTTCAACATCAGCAATAGTTTGAACATCAGAACCTAAAACTTTAATCCCATCTAAAAGACCTAATTTTCCAAGTTCAGTAGTGATATTTAAACCAGTTTGACCCCCCATAGTTGGTAAAATAGAGTCAATATTTTCTTTTTCAATAATTTGAGCAACAAGTTCTGGAGTTAATGGTTCAGTATAAACAGTATCTGCCATATCCATATCAGTTTGAATAGTAGCCGGATTACTATTAACCAAAACAGTTTCTATTCCTTCTTCTCTTAATGTTTTACAAGCTTGAGACCCAGAATAATCAAATTCCGCAGCTTGACCAATCTGAATAGGTCCAGAACCAATTATAAGTACTTTTTTAATATCCTTATCTACAGGCATCGAAAAACCCCCAATATAACATTTAATATCAATAAATAAGTCAATGAATAAATTATAAAAACATTATTAATAACTATTAATTAGTAATTTTTAACTAATTGTGCAAACTCATCAAATAAACCATCCGCATTACTTGGTTCAAATTGAATTGTTCTTAAAGGTAATTCTTTATGTTTAAAACCTTCAGAAGTACCATCATTAAGATTAATATGAGTTAATTCTAAGTCATTGCCAGTTAATGAATTTTTATCAACAACAAAACCATGATTTTGAGCAGTAATAATTACTTTACCAGTAGTTAAATCTTTTACAGGTTGATTTGCTCCCCTATGACCCAATTTAAGTTTATAAGTAGATGCTCCAAATGATTTGGCAATTAATTCATGACCTAATGAAATACCGAAAACAGGGAATTTATTAGTTAACTGTTCGATATTGCTTATAACCTCATTTAACCCATTAGGATTTCCAGGACCATCAGAAACCATAAGACCTTCTACTCCATAATCAATAACTTCTTTGTAAGAAACATTATATGGGAATAAAACAACCCCTATTTCATTTTCAACAAAAGAATTTATAACACTCTTTTTAACACCACAATCAATAATAGCTACATTTTTATTAAAATCTCCAAAAGTTTTAATTTTAGAAGTAGAAACTAAAGGAACTAAATCTAAGTCTGAAATATCTTTTTGATTAGCTACTTTTGCAATAAGTTCATCATCACTAATATCCTCACAAGAAACAGCACATTTCATAGCACCATTCTCACGAAGTTTTAAAGTTAAAAATCTTGTATCAATATCTTGTATTCCTGGAACTTCAAATTCTTTTAAAAAATCATCCAAATTTTTTTCAAATCCAAAATTAGAAGGCCTATCACATATTTCACGAGTAACATAAGCTTCAGCCTGAATTTTATCAGATTGATACCACTCTTCACTAACACCATAGTTACCTTCTAAAGGATAAGTAGACATTAAAATATGTCCTTTAAAAGAAGGATTAGTTAAAGATTCAACATATCCAGACATAGCAGTTGTAGCTACAAGTTCACCAACTGCAGTAGTCTCATAACCAAAAGATTTACCTTTAAGTATAGTCCCATCCTCTAAAGCTAATTTTGCTTCATTTACCATCAAATCACCATTTTATAAATTCAACATACATTCAACAATATTGCAACTTAATATGATAAAAATAAAAAAATAAAAA
>JAZLLL010000199.1:0-5243 GCA_045598125.1 Methanobrevibacter sp.
AAATAAAATAATATATAAAATAATAAATGATGACAAACAAAATATATGAAGAAACTGATAAAACTAGATTAAAAGTAGCTAAATGGGTATCTACCATTACAAATGCACCAATTATTTGTATTCCTGCATTTATAATTTTATGTTGGGTTTTTTTAGCAGATAATCCTGTAAAATTTACAGTAGTAGAAATTATTTGTTTAATTTTCACTTCTGTTGCATCTATGGCAATTATTTTAATTTGGGCTAAAAAATTAAATACAGATAAAGATATTTCAAATAGAGAAGATAGGCCCATACCCCTAATTGTTGGATCAATTTGTTATTTTATCGGTTTTTTAATACTTCTTTTTATTAATGCACCCCCAATAATTACATTTTTACTTTTATGTTATACCTGTAACACAATTGTTGTAATGTTAATTTCAACTAAATGGAAAATAAGTATTCATACAACAGGTTTAATTGGACCTGCAAGTGCATTAATACTTGTTTTAGGAAAATGGGGAATATTCCTTGGATTACTCCTTCCGATTGTAATTTGGAGTAGAGTGACTTTAAAGAAACATACTATGGCTCAAGCTGTTGTAGGTGGTTTAAATGCATATTTCTTAACAATTACAGAAATATTCTTATTTATTTACTTATTCAACTTACCAACAAACCATGTAATTCCATTAGACCAAATTATTTGGATTATAATTCCTCTTGTAATTACTCCTACAATTTTAGCTATTTTAGGATACTTAAAAGATACAGGTACAAATGGAAAAACTACAAAAACTCTTTGGTTTATCTCAATTATTGCAGTACTTGTATTCTTTGTAATATTTGCAAGCTTTGACATACTTGTCATTTTAATAATAGCTATGGCAATAACTTTAGCTATTACTTACTATGGTGGAGAAAGTTTTTCATGGTATAGAGCTATAAAATAATTATAAATAAAATTTATTAAATAGGAATGAATGTAATATCCAATTTTATTAAAAAATAGCTTAGAATATTAATTTTGAAAATAGAATTAAATAGTATAAAAAAAATAAATAATATAGATAAAAATTTAATAAGGTGAATTTATGAGAATTGTTGTAGCTATTGGTGGATCAATTTTAGTACAAGATTACAGTCATGATAAATATCAAGAATACAGCGAAATTTTAAAAGATTTAAGTAAAAAACATGAAATTTTTGTTGTTGTAGGTGGAGGAAGACCTGCAAGAGATTATATTGGACTTGCAAGAAATCTTGGTGCTGGAGAAGCAAAATGTGATGACATTGGAATTGAAGTTACAAGAATTAATGCTAAAATAATGCTCCTTGCTCTTGGAGATTATGGATATCAAAGAGTACCTCACAACTTCCAAGAAGCTCTTGAATTCTCTGCAAGTGGTAAAATCATCGTAATGGGTGGAACTGAACCTGCACATAGTACTGATGCTGTTTCAGCTATTTTAGCAGAATATGTTAAAGCCGATTTATTAATTAATCTTACTTCTGTTGATGGAATGTATACTAAAGATCCTAATAAATTTGATGATGCAAAACTTGTAAGTGAAATTAGTGCTTCTGATTTACTTGACTTTATTAAAGATAAAGATGTCAAAGCAGGAACTTATGAATTTTTTGATATGACTGCAGTTCAAATGATAAAACGTTCCTCACTTGAAACTATAATAGCTAATGGAAATGAACCTAAAAACCTTGTTAAAGCCATTAATAATGAAAAAATCGGGACACGTGTTATCTCCGATAACTAAGCTGAATCTTTTATTAAATTTTAAAAAAATAAAACTTTTAAATAAGTTATCTATAGGTTTAAATTTAGTATTCATATAAATTTTTAAATATAAATTAAACTTATATTTTACTATTTTTAATTCATTTTAACTTATTAATATAATAACCAAAATATCAGAGAAGATAAAATGGAAGGATTAATTGATATTGGACTTAATTTAATGCATAAATCATTTGATAAAAATCGAAAAGAATTATTAGAAGAAAGTTTTAAAGTAGGAGTTAATAAATTTATAATAACTGGAACTAATATCCAATCAAGTAAATATGCAAAAGATTACATAAAAGAAAATAAGTTCAAAGACACATTATTTTCAACATCTGGAGTTCATCCCCATGATGCAAAAACATGTGATGAAAAAACAATTTCCCAATTAGAAGAATTTTCAAAAGAAAAATGTGTAGTTGCTATTGGAGAATGTGGCCTTGATTATAATAGAAATTATTCCCCCCAAGATATTCAAAGAAAATGGTTTAAAAAACAAATAGAACTTGCACAAAAATTAGATATGCCTCTTTTTTTACATGAAAGAGATGCTCATGAAGATATGTTTAAAATTTTAGAATCATATCCTCATATGGCAGAAAAATCAGTCATACATTGTTTTACTGGAACCAAAGAAGAAGCTGAAAACTACTTATCTCTTGGTTGTTATATTGGAATAACTGGTTGGATTTGTGATGAACGTAGAGGAAAATCTTTACAAGAAGCAGTGAAAATTATTCCTCCAGAAAAAATGATGATTGAAACAGATGCTCCTTTTTTAATTCCAAGAAATTTACCTAAAAAACCAAAGAGTAATAAAAATAAACCAAAATATTTACCTCATATATTAAAAACAATTGCTGAATATAAAAATATGAATATTGAAGATCTTGGAAATTCTGTAACCAAAACAACCAAAAAATTCTTCAATATTTAAAATTAACTCACCATAAATTTAATTAATTAAATATTCTCCAATATTTAAAACTCACCATAAATTTAATTAATTAAATATATAAATATAAATATATAAAAATAATATAAATCATAAAAAATGATTTTTAGAAATTTAGAATATAACTTTATAAAATATTATTAAGAAAATTATTAAAAATAAAAAAAAGGTGAAAAGATGGCTGTAGATCCTCATAAACATTGTCCAGTATGTGGAAATCCAATTCCCTTAGATGAGAAAGTATGTTCTCCAGATTGTGAAAAAATATTAGTTCACAGACAAAATCAAATGAAAAAAAGCAGAATTATTTTATTTGCAGTTATAATTATATTTATTCTTGTTTGGGCATATTTCATGTTCTTGAAATAAATAGAATAAATATTGAATAAACTATAATATTAAAATATAAATTACAAAAGCCTAGATAATTAGTATACTTTACTAATTATCTGAACTAAATTTTAATAAGTAATTATAAGTTTAAACTAATCTCCTATTTTTAATCAATTATAAATAATAAAACTTACTTTATGAATTCTACATATTTTATTAAATTGGAACAATCCCCAACATTTTAAATGCAATAAATAATACTAATACTGCAAAAACTAATTTTAATTTCTTCTCAGAAATATTATATGCATATTTAGCACCTAAAGATGCCATTGGAACAGAAAATAACACGATTAAAGCCCAATTAACTAAACTAATATAACCTAAAGAATAACTAAGAGTATTAACACCCCAACCAGAATAAATATAAGAAATAACTCCTCCAATTGCAGTTAAAGATATATATATTGAAGATGTTCCAATTGCTTTAGTTAATTTAAATCCAAATAATAAAGTTAATAAAGGGATTATAAAAACACCTCCACCAACACCTAACAAACCAGATAAAATTCCAACAGAAAATCCCAAACAAGCTAAAGAAAAAATATTAAAACTTAGTACTGCTCTATTATTGTCTTCAGAATCATCTGATTTTGATGATTTAAAAGAATCTTTAACCATATTAACAGCTACAAGAATAAGTAAAATAGAGAATATAGTTTGTAATATTTTAACTGGAATATAAACTGCAATTAATCCACCTAAGAAACTACCACAAATACCAAAAATTCCCAAACCCATAGCGGGTTTCACAATTGATTTATTAGCTTTTTGATGCCTATAAGCCCCAGATAATGCTGTAGGAATAATAATAGCTAAGCTTGTAGCTACTGATGTAACCATAGCTAATGAAGAATCTATACCTGCTGAGTTTAAAAGAAAATATTGTAAAGGAACCATTAAAAATCCTCCGCCAACACCTAACAAACCAGATACAAATCCTGAAAAAATACCTATTAAAATTAATCCAATGTAAAAAGTAAAATAATACATTTTTATGGCCTCAAATTTATTGCTTAAGATTAATTATATTTCTTTAAAAATAAATATATTAATTAAAACTATAAATATATTACTTAATAATAAAGACTATAAATATTTAATTAATATATTTAATAGATAATAAACATAACTAAATTTATATAGTCAATTATATTCTCAATAATACACTAAGGAGATAAAATGAAAATAAATAATTATAGAATATTCGGTTTTTTTATGATAATCATTGGAATTATCCTATTTATCCCAACACAATTAGATTTAATAATAAGACCATTTACTCAACCCATACTCATGGGATCATCTAAAGGTAAAGATATTCTATTTTTTATTTTATTTGGAATAACTCTCATTTTATCCACAACACTTGATAATGAAAAAAATTATAAAAAATTTAAATCATTAAACATCCCTAAAAAATTTAAATCAAATTATCTCTACTTAAAATTATCATTATATTTATTTTTTATTATAACTATTTTAGGATTAGTTCTAGAGATTTATCTTAGATACTTAATAGGAACTAATCTAAATAATATTTTTGTTGCAGCAAACCCTAACTTAACTACAACAAGTTTACTACATTCCCATATTTACAAATCACTATTCGGAATAATATTATCCAAAGTGTTAACTTATATTCCTACAGGAATTCACACAGGAAGTTCATTATCAATATATACTCCAGAAATTGCAAATTATTTATTTATATTAATTCCAATATTATACATTATTATGATTGGATCTCTTCAAAACCGCAAAATGATTCCGAGACTATTTCTTGCATTTACATCAACTATTGGAATAATAGGAATAATTGATGGAGGTTTCTTTGCAACACCAACAATAGGTGGAATCTATGGAATATTAATTATTTTATTAAATGAAGACATTTTAAATGATTTAACTGATGATTTCTTAGAAAATTCTAAAAATTCTTTATTTAAAAAATTAAGCTTAAAAAGTACTAAATTTAAGAAATATCTAATTTTTAATATTAAAAATATAAAACAAAACTTCAAAATTAATGAAAAATCTAAAAAATTTTGGAAAATTTGGAGTCCTCACTTAATATTAATCTTTATAATAATTTTAAGATTTTCAATAGCT
>JAZLLL010000200.1:0-2276 GCA_045598125.1 Methanobrevibacter sp.
ATATAATATACTTAATAAATACTATTTAATTAAACAAGATAATAAAATTAAAAACTAACTAATTATATGCATCATAATTAAATAACCTATTGAAATATTAATCATTGATTTAATTAAATGTTAGGAAAAATTAAAAATAAAAATAAAATATATATAGTAACAACATATAATTAATAAAAATAAAATGAAGATAAAAAATACAAAATTTAATGACCTGCCGAGAGTAACCCACATTCTGTTTATACAGCATTCATCTTAGCGAACTACTTTGCCTACTATAGAGATCATTGGCATATTTGTTCTTGCATCCTGTAGATTGGCCGTTTCACCGATCCTTTTAATGTCCCTCAGTTAAACATCATCGTCATTCATTAAAAGACGTGTCGTTTCTGCTCCAGAGTCATACTTCTCAGCATAAGTCTTTCAACTTTACAGTCTATTTTGATGTGCGGAGTTTCCCTAGTTAAAACCAGTAGCTGTCTTCGGCTTGCCATTAAATTACATACAAATATTTATTTTTTATAGTATAAATAATTATAAAAATAAATAAAGATAAAAAAGTAAAAAAGAGAAAGCAATTAAGAAAATAAAAAAAGAGAAAAAATAATTAAAAGTTATTAAATAATATTAAAAAAAACCGTCAATTCTCCTCAACCATAATCAGTTTACCTGATTTAGGATCTTTATAAACAGTTCCCATTTCTGTATAACCTTGTCCAGATGATTCACTTACATCAGGAGCATTATCTAATTGTTCACCTTGTTCTACTTCACTAGCTTGTTGATTTTGCACTTGATCCATAACTACACCTTGCATATTCCAAGATATAATCAAAAATACAAGCAATCCTACAGCAATAACAAGCATCGCATCTACAAGATTTGCAGTACCTGCCATTGGATCTTCTTCTGTAGCAGTAAACCTTCTTCTACATTTTCGACGAGCCATAATATCACCAATATCAATATTTAGCCATCTAATCCATCTAAAATAGCTTCAGATAAAGCATCTAAATTAGATAAATATTGTTCATACCATCTACGTCTTATTTTAGAAGCAAAGTATGCAACTGCACCTGCACCAATACCAATAACAGTTGTATCAAATGCTACAATAATCGCTGATGCAAGAGTTGTAACATCTCCACTACCTAAAGCAGCAAGTCCTGGACCCATAGGAATTAAAGTACCCATTAATCCAAGAGTAGGTCCAATACGTGTTACAATATCTGTTCTTTGTAGATCTTTTTCAATTTTATCTTCTTCCGCTTCAATTAACTTACGAGCTAATGCTTCTCTTGATTTTTTGCCTAAAGATTTTGAATCTGTAATTTCACATAAAACAACTTTTTGAGTTTCTTGAATATCTGATTTTGCAACAATATTTTTAATATCTTCAACAGATTCAGAATTAGCTATGTCATAAATCATCTCTTTGATTAATTTAACAGGCACTTTCTTACGAGAAATGAATTGTGATAAAAGCCTTCCTAACGTGATTACAGCAAAGATTGTAAACAATAATAAAATTACAATTACCGGTATTTTTAACGATTGAGATACAATGTTTAATGCATCAGTTAAGATACTATTTATATCAAAATTAGAACCCACAGATAATAAACCATTAGTTGAATTTTGATATATAGTATTAGCTAAGTTATTTTCCATAACCCCCATTTAATCACCAAATAAAAATTAAAATAAATTTAATAAAAATTAACTAAATAAAATTAATCTATTAAATTAAATAATTTAAAACTAAATTAATCTATAAATAAAAAAAATAAAAAATAAAATAAGTAGGTTAAACTACTTATCTTACTTTAACTTTAAAAGTTTTAGTTGTTTTGCCATAAACACTAGTGGATTTAAAGGCTACTTTTACAGAATAAGTTTTCTTTCTAAGTTTAAGTTTAAGTTTTGCAATACCTTTAGAATTAGTTTTTAAGGTATAAGTTTTACCTTTAATTTTAATAGTAACTTTAGTCTTTTTAATCGCTTTATTATTACTTGTTTTAAAACTTATTTGTAAATATTTACCTTTTTTAACTTTTGTACTTATAGCTTTAATTATAGGAGTAACAACCTTAACAGTAATCTTCTTATTTGAAGAGGAATAAGTATTATCTCCCGCAAATTTAATAGTTACACTATAAGAACCTTTAGTATTACTTATAGCAAAACTTGCTTGACCTTTACTATTAGTAGTAGCAGAATAAGTTTTACCTTTAATAGTAATAGTTACCTTTTTATTAGCTAAAACCTTACCATCA
>JAZLLL010000201.1:0-2294 GCA_045598125.1 Methanobrevibacter sp.
ACAAATTTTTAAAAATATTTGGAAATTTAATCTTTAAATAGATACATATAATGGTTGTATATATCTATTTGATAGTTATCCAGTATATTTAATTAGTGTTTATGTAAATGCATATGTTTAATTCCGTTATTAGTTTTAATCTCATCAAGTATGATAATATTATCATGAGAATGAGAATGCTCACCATCATTATGGAAATGATAATGATTATGTTCTAAATGTTTAGTATCAAATTTTATTGAATCATCAAAAGATCTATCATAAAGTAGAGCAGCATTTAAAACTACAACACAAGATCCTACATTATGTACAATAGCACCAGTTACAGGATTTAATACACCTAAAACAGATAAAATAATAGCAATAGCATTAATAGCCATAGAAATTATAATATTTGCTTTAATAGTAAATAATGTAGAATTAGATAACTTTTTAAGATAATGGATTTTACTAATATCTTCCCCTAAAAGTGCAATATCTGCAGCGTCAATTGCAACATCACTTCCAACAGAACCCATTGCAATACTTACATCTGCAGTTTTAAGAGCAGGAGCATCATTAACTCCATCTCCAACCATACAAACTTTTTTACCCTCACTTTTAAGTTTATTAATCCAATCTAATTTTTCGTGAGGTAGTAAATTTCCATAAACCTTATCAATACCTACTTGAGAAGCAAAGTAATTCGCAGTTTCAATATTATCTCCAGTAAGTAATATAGTTTCACTACCTAATTTATGTAAGTTTTCAATCATACTCTTAGAATCTTCACGAATCACATCAGATAATCCAATTATACCAATCACTTCATCATTTAATCCAACGATTATTGAAGCTTTACCTTCATGTTTTAAATTAGCTAATTCATTATCTATGTTCAAGTCAAAATTATTTTCAAATAAAAATCTAGAATTTCCTGCATAAACTTTACCATAAGAATTTATACAAGAAACTCCTCTACCTGGAAACATTTTAAAATCTTTTGGATTTTCAATATCAATCTTAGCAAGTTTTGCAGCATCAATAATAGATTTAGCAAGTGGATGTTCACTTAATTTTTCACATGAAGCAACAATTCTTAATAAGTCTTTTTTATTTAAATTATCTTTTAGAGGAATAATATCAGAAACTTGTAAATCACCATAGGTTAATGTACCAGTTTTATCAAATACTAATGTATTTAACCCACCTAATAATTCTAAGGATTCTCCAGATTTAATTAAAACACCATATTTAGTAGCTTGACCAATAGAAGCCATAATTGCAGTAGGGGTTGCAAGAATCAATGCACATGGACAGAAAACAACTAAAACTGTAACTCCTCTTCCAATATCTCCTGTAATAAGCCAAGCTAAAATTGCTATAATTAAAGCTACTGGAACTAACCAAGTAGCCCATTTATCAGCAATTCTTTGTGTTGGGGCTTGTTTCTCATCAGCAGATTTAACAAGATCAATTAATTTCTGAAGAGATGAATTTTCACCTAAACTTTTTGCTTTAATATCAATAGCACCATATAAATTCATAGTACCACAAAATACTTCATCTCCAACTTCCTTATCAATTGGTAATGATTCACCAGTCATTATAGATTGATCTATAGAACTATTTCCGCTAATAATCTCACCATCAACAGGAACACTCTCACCAGGAAGAATTCTTAAAATATCACCTAATCTAATCTCTTCAATGGGAACTATATTTTCTTGATTATTAATAATTAAACGTCCAGTTTGTGGAGTTAAATTAATAAGATTTTTTAATCCTTTTTTAGCTCTTTCAACAGTCCAATCTTCTAATAGGGCACCTAAAGCCATAATCCATGCAACTTCTCCTGCTGCGAAGATTTCTCCAATAAAAATAGATGCTATCATTGCTATTGCAATTAAAAGAGCAGATGAAATCCATTTTTCTCTTATTAAACGAACAGAAGCTAGAAGTAACATAGGAATTCCACTTATAATCACAGCACCCCATGCAAAATCAATATTATATGGGAGTTTAAATCCAATAATCATAAAAATAACTGCAATTAATAAAAAAATACCTGAAATGATAGTCATTTTTAATCCAAATAGAAAATCAATTATTTTATCAATCATAATATTCCTCTAAATTAATTATTTTATCAATTATAATATTCTTCTAAATTAATTATTTTATCAATTATAATCTTTCAAAGTATAAAAAGTATTACTTTTTTTAGATTTATTTATATAGTGAGTATTACTTTAATACAATTATATCTTTCAAAGTATAAAAAGTATTACTTTTTTTAGATTTATTTATATAGT
>JAZLLL010000202.1:0-4086 GCA_045598125.1 Methanobrevibacter sp.
TTATAATTTAATTAATGATAGAGAAGATTCTTTTTGTGAAAGAATTGTATATCCAAATACAAGAAGTATTGAAACTAATAGTCCATTAAGTGATTTTGATATAATTTCTTTTTCATTACAATATGAACAAGATTATTTCAATGTTTTAGAGTTACTTAAAAAAGAAGATATTTCTTTAAGATGTGAAGATAGAGGAAAGAATGATCCATTGATAATTGCAGGAGGACCTTGTGCCTCTTCAAATCCTTTGCCTTTATCTGAATATATTGATATTTTTATTGTTGGTGAAGGGGAATTAGTTTTAAATGATTTTTTAGATATATATCGTAATTTACGAAATAATAATAAATCTGTTAAAGAACATTTAGATGAATTTTTAAAAATTGATGGTTTATATATCTCAAAGTTTAATAATAATACTAAAATAGCTATTTTAAATATGGATGATGCGTATCATATTTCATCACCAATAATAACTGAAACAGATAATCTTGAATTGTTACCTGTTTTTTCTAATTCTATTTTACTAAATGTTTCAAGAGGATGTACAAGAGGATGTAGATTTTGCATGTCTAGCTATTTGTATAGGCCTTTAAGAGAAACATCTAGTGAAAAATTATTGGAAATAGCTCGATTAACTAGATTTAAAACAGGATTAAATAAAGTTTCTTTAATTGGTGCTGCTGTTGCAGATTATTCTCAATTAAATTATTTGATAAGTAATCTTGAAAATGAAGGTTTTCAAATTTCCACTCCATCTATGAGGATAGAATCACTTAAATATGAAACTTTAGTTTCTCTAAAAAAAAGTGGATTGAAAACTTTAACTATAGCTCCTGAATCAATTTATAAACTTAGATGTGCTATTAATAAAAATATTTCAGATGATGTAATTTTTGCCCTTGTTGAAAATGCTGTTTCTTTAGGATTGAACTTAAAACTTTATTTTTTAATTGGTTTGCCTGAAGAAAGTGATGAAGATATTAATGAATTAATAGAATTCATTAAGAAAATTGATTCTATGAAATATTCTTCTAATTTAAATCCTTCTAAAAAATCTAAAGTTTCAATTAAATTTAGTATTAATCCTGTTATTCCAAAGCCTCATACTCCACTTCAATGGGTGGGTTATGATATTAGATCAATTAAATCAAAAATAAAATATCTTAAAAAAGAATTAAAAAGAATTAATATTAAATTTGATAGTGCTAAGTTAGGATTAATTCAATATATTTTATCTTGTGGAGATAAAGAAGTAGGTTATCTTATTGAAGAATCCTTAAATAGAAAAATTTCTTTACATGAGTGGAAAAAAATTATTCCAAATTATAATTTAGATGATCAATTACCTTGGGATGTAATTGATGTTAGTGTAAATAAAAAATTTTTAATAGAGGAATATAAGAAAATAAAATATAAAAATCAAACTTCATGGTGTAATGAAAACGGTTGCTATAATTGTGGAGCTTGTTAATTTTAAGAGTAACTATTATTTTAATATGCTTTGTTATATTAATAAGATTTAAATAAGAAAATTATTGATAAAAAATAGAAAGTTAAATAATAATTTATCGATTAGTTAAATAATAATTTTAGTTAATGTTATTACAATTAAAAAAGGTGTGGTTATGATAAATTCTTCTGATAGAGTAAAAACTATTGAATTGTCTCAAATTAGGAAAATGTTTGAAGTTACAAATCCGAATGCTATTAATCTCGGTATTGGAGAACCTGATTTTGATATTCCTGAAAATGTTAAATTAGCTATTAAACAAGCGGTAGATGATGGTGCAACTCATTATACTTCTAATAAA
Organism: Methanobrevibacter sp.; assembly: GCA_045598125.1. GTDB lineage: Archaea > Methanobacteriota > Methanobacteria > Methanobacteriales > Methanobacteriaceae > Methanobrevibacter. Next base: position 1,815 of record JAZLLL010000202.1, read on the forward strand.
GGAGATATTGAACTTAGAGAAGCAATTGTGAATAAATTCGCAAAAGAAAACAATATTAAAACTAGTACAGAGGATATAATTATTACTGCTGGTGCAAGTGAAGCATTATATGCTTGTGCTCAAGCTTTATTTAATAAAGGGGACAATATTTTAATTCCAAATCCAGGATTTTTATCTTATAATGCATGTGTTAAATTAGCTGATGCAAATCCTGTTGAAGTTCCTGCTAAGATGGAAAATGGATTTAAATTAAAAGTAGATGATGTCCAAAAATTAATCGATAAAAATACTAAAGCATTAATTATTAATTCTCCTTCAAATCCTACAGGTGCAGTTATGGATAAAGAAGATATTAAAGGAGTCGCTGATTTAGCGACTGATCATGATTTTATTATTATTTCTGATGAGATTTATGAAAAAATTATATATAATAAAAAACATTATTCTCCTGGTGAGTTTAGTGATAATGTAATTACAATTAATGGTTTTTCTAAAACTTATGCAATGACTGGTCTTAGAATTGCTTATATGGCAAGTAGCGAAAATATTACTGAGGAATTACTTAAAATTCATCAATATTGTATAGCTTGTGCAAGTTCAATTTCTCAAAAAGCAGCTTATGCTGCACTTACTGGTCCTCAAAATGAAGTTAAATCAATGGTTAGAGAATTTTCAAGACGTAGAGATTTAATTTTAAATAGTTTAAATGATATGGGCTATGATTGTGTTGATTGTGAAGGTGCTTTTTATGTTTTCCCTAAAATTGAAAGACCGCTTGATTTTGTTGAAAAAGCTGCTGAAGCAGGAGTAATTTCTGTTCCGGGTCTTGCATTCGGTAGTCTTGGTAAAAATCATGTTAGAATGTCTTATGCTAATTCTTATGAAAACATTGAAAAAGCAATGAATATTTTAAGAAATTTGGATTATTAGTTTTAAATCTCTTTTCATTTTTCTTTTTTTATTTAACTTTTTTTAGTTTTAGTTTTTTTTAATTTTTAATTTCTAATTTTTAAATTAATTTAAAAGCATATAATTAAGTTTAAATAATTTAAAAATAAATTTTATATTGTTATTTAATTAATTTTTTAAAAGTAGAGTCAATGATTATTATGGTATTGTATAAACGTGTTGCTGTTGGTGGAACTTTTGATAAGTTTCATTATGGTCATAGAAGATTAATAGAAAAAGCTTTTGAAATAGGTGAAAATGTTGAAATTGGTGTTACTTCTAATGTTTTTGCTTCTAAAAAAGGAGATGTTGATTCTTGTGATAATCGTATGGCTAATCTTAATAACTTCTTAAAAAATAAACATAATAAATACCATATATCTCGTCTTGATGATCCTTATGGTCCAACTATTCATGATTCAGATTATGAAGCTATTGTTGTTAGTGAAGAAACAGAACCAAATGCTATTAAAATTAATGAAATAAGGATGAATAAAGGTATGAATCCTTTAGATATTGTTGTTATTAGTTTTGTTTTAGCTGATGATGGGATTCCTATTTCGTCAACCCGTATTAGAAAAGGTGAAATTAACAGAAAAGGTCAATTAGTTTAAAGATTATTTTTTTATTTAAATTACTTATTAATTTTAAATTTTTTATCAATTTCAAAATCTCTTAAAATTATTAGCTTAGGGGCTTTGCTAATAATTATTATTTTGAATTTAATTTTATTAGATTTTTTAAGTTTGTTGATTAGATAATTTTAAATCTATTTTACTATCTTTTTTTAAATCTTGTTAATTAGATAATTTCTACCTTTTTCTATAATTTGATTAAACTCTGTTTTTATTGAATTATTTATATTATAAATATATGATCCAATTAAAAGGCTTATTGTCAATATAGATCCGATTAATAAAATCATTTCAGCACTTGTTTGTGCTTTTTTATTTCTAATTATATTAGATAGTTGCACTAAGATTTTCTCGTATTGTATTGATATCTTGAGATGCATTTAAATCAGAACTTTTATTTCCAAAATATGAACTATAAATTAATATTGCTGCAATTGCGATTACAATTACTCCACCAAATAGAAGAATATATTCTGCAGCTCCTTGCCCTCTTTGATCATTATTTAATTTATTTAATTTTTCTTTTAGATTTAAAGACATTTTTTCACCTTTTGATTTGAATATCTTCTTTAATTTTTTTTAAGTTTTTTGTATCTTTGTATTTTATTTTTTAATTATCTATTCTATTTAAATATTACTTATTAATTCTATTTTATTATTTTTTTATTTTAATTTTTTTATTTTATTTT
>JAZLLL010000203.1:0-5329 GCA_045598125.1 Methanobrevibacter sp.
TTACAATCAATCATCATAAAAAACATATAATTCATAATAAATTATACAAGTATAATTATGTAATTAATAGAATATAAACCTATTGCCCCAAAAACTCAAAAAACCCACAAAAAAATATCAAATAAAAAAAAAGAACTAAAAAAAAACTAAAATAAAAAAAAGAGCTAAAAAAATAGCTAAAAAGTAAAATAAAAAATAAATTCAATTAGTTTCAAATTTATCTACACATTTTTTCAATTCTTCTGGAATATTAATCTTTTGTGGACAATGATTTAAGCAATTACCACATTCACTACAATTAGATGCTTTAGTATTATAAATATTTGATAAATTATTATAATACTCTAAATAAAGTGGTTGGAAACCAAATTGATATTGATTATTATACAAAGAAAAATATTTAGGAATTGGAATATCCTCATTACAAGAATCAATACAATAATTACAATTAGTACATGAAATAGCTATAGATTCATTAATAATATCAACAACTTCACCAATAATCTCATATTCTTCTTGATTTAAAGCTTTAAACTCACTCATTGTTTTAATATTATCTTCCATCTGCTCAATATTACTCATTCCAGATATAACTACACTAACACCTTCAACAGAACCACAAAACCTCATTGCCCAAGATGCTAAAGAATCATCCGCATTATATTTTTTAAACCTTTCTTTTACAGATAAAGGAAGATTAGCAAGATAACCTCCTTTAACTGGCTCCATAATCATGATTTCTTTTCCATATTTCCTAGCTACTTCACAACATTTACGAGATTCAATATTAGGATATTCCCAATCAATATAATTAACTTGTAATAAAACCATTTCAATTTCTGGGACTTCATTTAAAATTTTTTCAAGATATTGTGAATTATCATGTAATGAAATACCTATATGTTTTATTTTACCTTCTTCTTTTAAAGTCTTAAGATATTCATAAGCTTTACAATCCATAACATTTTGATGAGTATCTTGACCTACACAATGCATTAAATAATAATCAAAATAATCAACATTACATCTTTTAAATTGTTCATTAAAATATTTAGGTAAGTCTTCAGATGATTTAAGTAACCAAGTAGGCATTTTAGAGCTGATAACATAATCTTCACGAGGATACCTATCTACAACTAGTTTTTTAAAATATTTTTCACTTAACCCATTATGATATGGATAAGCAGTATCAAAATAATTAAATCCTGCCTTAATAAATTTATCTATCATCTCTTTCATTTGACTTTCATCCAAACTTTCAGGATTATTTTCATCAGTTAAGGGCAAACGCATTAATCCAAAACCTAATCTTCCTTTAATTTTACTCATCATATCACCAATATTGAAAGTAACTGTTAAATAATTTAAATATTAATCTGATTAATACTGATTAAAGTAATTCTTAAATTAAATCTTAAAATAGTTAATAAAATAAAATAGATAACTAAATTATCTCAAAATCGCTCCCTTATCCGCAGAAGATACAGAACGTCTATAAATATCTAACCAACCCTTAACTTTAACTTCAGGAAGATTAGCAGATTTTATTCTTTCTTTAATCTCTTCATCAGAAAGCTCTACATTAATAGACCTATTTTTAATATCAATCTCAATAATATCTCCATTTTTAATAGCTGCTAAAGGACCTCCACTAGCCGCTTCAGGAGAAACATGTCCAACACAAGGACCTCTTGTTCCACCAGAGAATCTTCCATCAGTAATAAGACCAATATTCTTAATACCCATTCCAGCAATAGCAGAGGTTGGATTAAGCATTTCCCTCATACCTGGACCTCCTTTTGGACCTTCACACCTTATTACAAGAATATCTCCTTCTTCTAACTCATGATTAAAAATAGCTTCAACAGCATCTTCTTCACTATTATAAACCTTAGCTGGACCTTTAAGATGCATTAAATCCTCAGGAACTGCACCTTGTTTTACAATAGAACCATTTGGTGCAATATTTCCTTTTAATACAGCTAACCCTCCTTCTTCATGAATTGGAGAATCTATTGTATGGATAACATCCCTATTAATCTCCACCCCTTCAAGAATATCATCTAAATTTTCTTTAAGAGTTTTAGAAGTACAAGTTAAAGCATCCAAATGTAATTTAGATTCAATTGTTTTTAAAACAGCAGGAATTCCTCCAGCATTATCTAAATCAAGCATTGTATCTTCTCCAGCAGGAGATAAAAGAGAAATATGGGGAACTTTTTTTGAAATTTCATCAAATAAATCTAAATTAACTTTAATATTTTTATCTTCAAGTTCAGAAGCAATAGCAGGAATATGAAGTGCTGTATTACTTGAACCTCCAAGAGCCATATCCATAGCTATTGCATTTTCAAATGCCTCTTGAGTCATAATATCAGATGGTTTTAGATCTTCTTTAACCATTTCTACAATCCGTTTTCCAGTCTTATTAGCTAATTTAACTTTATCAACACTTAATGCAAGAGTTGTTGCACATTTTGGTAAACTCATACCTAAAGTTTCACTAACACAAGCCATAGTATTTGCTGTAAATAAACCAGAACAACTTCCAGCTCCCGGACAAGCAGAACATTCAAGTTCATAAAGATCATCTTCAGTAATTAAACCAGAAGATAATTGACCTACTCCTTCATAAACAGTAATTAAATCAGCATTTTTACCTTTAAATGAACCTGGTTGCATTGGACCCCCAGTTAAAAGAATAGAAGGAATATTTAATCTTGCAGCTGCCATTAACATACCTGGAACAACTTTATCACAACTTGGCATAAGTACAAGACCATCAAAACAATGCCCCATAACCATACTTTCAACAGTACTTACAACAATTTCACGAGATGCAAGAGAATACTTCATACCCTGATGATTCATAGCTATTCCATCACAAATCGCCATTGTATTAAATTCAAATGGAATTCCTCCTGCTGCACGAATACCTTCTTTAACATATTCAACTAATTCTCTAAGATGAATATGACCTGGAACAATTTCAGTAAAACTATTAGCTATTCCAATGAATGGTTTATCAAAATCTTCATCTTTAACTCCACAAGCACGTAAAAGAGATCTATGAGGTGCTCTTTGAACCCCTTTTTTAACACTATCACTTTTCATAATAATCACTAAGATTTAAATTATAAATATTAATTTTAAAATTAATAATAATTAAATAAAAAATAAAATTCAATAACTAACATTATTAAAACTTATTAAATAATAATATTAAGATACTGATTTATTAACTTTATTAAAAGTAAAAAAATAGGTAAAAATAAAAAAATCTTAAAAATAAAACTAAAAAAAATTAAATAAAAAGAGAAAAATTAAATTGGATAGAATTCCGTATAATTAGAATTACGTTCAATAGGATTTCTACCAATAGTTTTAGCTATTTTACCAAGGTTAGCAATACTTGTATCTGCACCATCAGGAGTACCAGAAGCTTCTGAAAGTTCATCTCCACCTAAAGTTCCACCTAAATCATTAGCCCCCACCATAAGAGCTATTTGTGCAAACCTAAAACCCATTTTTACCCAAGAAACTTGAATATTCGGAATAATATCTCTAAGCATTAATCTAGAAACTGCATAAAGTTTTAAATCTTCAATTCCAGTAGCCCCTAAATTCTCTTGACCTTCTAAGAAAACAGGAGAATTTTCATGCATAAAAGTCATTGGAATAAATTCTGTAAAACCACCTGTTTCTAATTGAATCTTTCTAAGAATATCTAAATGCTCAACACGTTCTTCTATAGTTTCAACATGACCATACATCATAGTAGCAGAACCTTGAATTCCAACATTATGTGCTATTTTAATAACCTCAATCCATTCTTGAGTTGAAACTTTTTCAGGACAAATAATATTTCTTGGACGATCATTTAATATCTCAGCAGCAGTACCAGGTAAAGTATCTAATCCTGCACTTTTAAGCCTAATAAATGCATCTTCTAAAGATATACCACTAACTTTTGCAGCATCATAAACCATAGTTGGAGAAAATCCATGAATTAAAACATTTTTAAAATTAGATTTTAAAAGTTCAAGCAAATGTTCATAATACTCAATATCTGCATTTTTAAGAACACCACCCATTAATGTAAATTCACGTGCCCCCTTATTCACTGCATTACTTGCTTTTTTAAGAATATCATCATCAGATAAAATATATGCCTCATCATCACAATCATCTTTACCAAAAGCACAAAATCCACAACGTACTGTACAAATATTAGTAAAATTAATATTACAATTGTTGATAAATGTTACTCTATCACCAACAAGTTCTTCACGAATAGCATCTGCAGTATTAAATAAACTAAAAACATCACGACCTTTAAGATTCATTAAATAATTTGCATCTTCAACAGAAATAGCTTCATCATAAGCATTATCTAATATCTTTTTAAGCTTAGGCCCAATATTAAATTCTTCATTCATAATATTAGATAATATAAACAGTAATAAATACTTTTTTATTATAATAGATATTATTAAAACTAAAAATAAAACTAAAAAAAACTTAAAAAATCTAAAAATTTAAGAATTCTAAAAAATATCAAAAATTAAAACTAAAAAAGAAAAAAACTTAAAAAATCTAAAAATTTAAGAATTCTAAAAAAATATCAAAAAATAAAACTAAAAAAAACCTAGATTAAAAAAATTAATCTGATTTAATCATAGTTAAAATCATTTTATAAGGACAATTTACTGCTTGTAAAGCATGAGGAATATTAGCAGGCATAATAATCATTTCTCCTTTAGAGACAGTATGAGCTTCACCTGCAATAGTAATTTCTGCTTCACCATCAACAATTTGAAGCATAGCATCAAAAGGAGCACTATGTTCACTTAATCCTTGACCTTTATCAAAAGCAAAAATAGTCACAGTTCCAAGATCTTTTTTAATAATCTCCATACTTACAACAGAATCTTTTTGATATTCTATTAAACCTTCTATTTCAATAGGTATTCCTACTAAATCAGACATTTATTTCACCTCATATTTAAAAAGTATATTATTATATCTAGTTTCTATAATAAAAAAATTTCTAAAGATTCCTTAAATACTAATAAAATTTAAAAATATGAGTATTTAAAAATTAAAATAACAAAAAATACCGTTTAACTGAATAAAAATTATTAAAAATTAAATAAAAAATAAAGACAAATAATCTAAAAAAAGTAAAATTTTAGGGAAATAAAAAGAACAATTCCCTAAATTAAATAAAAAATTTAAAATTTACGTTTTAAACCACCAATCAAAATTGTAAATAAACTTACAACAAACAATCCTAAAGGATTACCACCAGAAACCATCTTATTCACCA
>JAZLLL010000204.1:0-2075 GCA_045598125.1 Methanobrevibacter sp.
ATAATTAAAATAAAAACTGGTGAAAAAAATGACACTACCTCAATTTGATTTAGATAATATAAACAAAAAAGACATAATGTTTATATTAAATGCTAAAAGAGAAGATCTTCTTGAAATAATGCAATTAGCTAATTCAAAAAGAGAACATAATTATGTAACTTATTCTAAAAACGTTTTTATTCCCTTAACTGAGATATGTAAAAATGATTGTGGTTACTGTGCATTTAAAAAAGACCCAAATAATCCAGAAACTATTTTACTTAAAGATAAAAAAGAAGTTTTAAAAATATTAAAAGAAGCTGAAAAATACGGGTGTAAAGAAGCATTATTTACAATGGGAGAAGATGCAGATTCAAATGAACTTGTAAAAGCAAAATTAAAAGAATATGGCTTTGAAAATATGGTGGATTATATCTATGACATATGTAAATTAACTGTAGAAAAAACCAGTTTATTACCTCATACAAATGCTGGAAATTTCAGTTATGAATCCATGAAAAAACTTAAAGAATATAATGTGTCAATGGGTATGATGTTAGAAAATTCATCTAAACGATTAATGAACACAATAGCTCATAAAAAAAGTCCTGGAAAAAACCCAGAAATTAGACTTGAAACAATAATAAATGCTGGAAAACTTAAAATACCTTACACAACTGGAATTTTAATAGGAATTGGGGAGGATAAAGAAGAAATAGCTGATTCATTAATTGAAATTAAAAAAATTAACGATAAATATGGACATATTCAAGAAGTCATCATCCAAAATTTTACATCAAGCCCTGGAATTAAAATGGAAAATTATCCTGAACCCAGCCTTTTAGACATGGTTAGAACTGTAGCAGCTGCACAACTTTTATTTAAAAATATATCCATACAAGTTCCACCTAATTTAAATTATGACACTAACCAAATATTTTTAATATGTGGAACTGATGATTGGGGAGGAGTATCTCCAATAAGTGAGGATTATGTTAATCCAAATTCCCCATGGCCAACAATAAATCATCTGAAGAAATTAACTGAAGATGCTGGTTTAAAACTTAAAGAAAGATTAGCTATTTATGATAAATATATAAATTCAGAATATTTAGAGAATTCAAAATTACTTCAAAAAACACAAGAGTTGCAAAATAAAATTAATAATGAATTTTAGTATCCACAACTATATGAGCTACACCTGGAGAATATTTTTTAATATATTGAATATTTAAAACTTCAACTTCACTCATACCTCCATTAATCGCAGCTTCTTTTATTCTATTATAAGGCCTACTCTCAATTAATTTTTCAGGAACAGTTTCATGATAATGGATGATTCCTCCATCATTAATAGAATTCATAGCATATTTTAAAAAGTGATGGGTTGTTCTAACATAGCCCATTAAAATCCTATCTGCAGAATATTTAGGTCCTTCACATCTACAATCACCTAAAATAGCATTTATTCGTTCATAACCTGCTTTTTTATTAATTTTATTTAATTCAATGTTTCTTTTTAAGAAATAATAAGAATTAGGATTAATCTCAATAGAATAAATATATTTAGCTTCAGAATGGACACCAATAGGAATAGAAAAATAACCAATACCTGCAAACATATCTAAAACTGTTTCCCCTTTTTTAACCAGTTTAGCAATCCTAAAGCGTTCTTGATTATTTCCTTTTGCCCACATAACTTTAGATAAATCCAGATTAAATAAACAGTAATTCTCTTTGTGAATAGTTTCACTTTCATCACCATATAAAAAACTAATATTAGGTTCTCTCATTTTGCCAGAAATCTTATCTACCGTAATAATAGATTTGACTTTATGTTTATTCGCCATTTCCTCAAAAAAGTTATCTTGATTGAAATAATCTTTAAAATTAATTGAATTTCGAAAATTGTCATCTACAATTAAAATATCTCCAATTTTTTTCCATTTCAAATAATCACCGAAAATATTAAATTTTAAATTATTAAAAGAATTAAAGATAATGAATATATTTAATTTAATTAAATAAAAAACTTTTCTAAAATATAAAAATAACTATCAAAAAACACAAGAGTTGCAAAATAAAATTAATAATGA
>JAZLLL010000205.1:0-3458 GCA_045598125.1 Methanobrevibacter sp.
AATCGAAGGATATAATATGCAAACTCAAAATATTCGATATTTTTACCGAAACATTGTCAAGTACGGAGATAAATATCGTATAAAACATAAAAATAAGGACTATGGAGAATTTAGCAGACTCTCTGATGCACTTTATGAAAGAGATTGCTTAATTTATTGTAAATTTGATTACGATCTTTTAGTAGAATGTGATCTTCCAAATAAATATGAAAATATGGATCTCCCACCATTTCCTGAAAAAAGACCAAAAGGACAAATAAAAGGAATTAAATTTAATAAAAAAGAAAGAGAAGGAGAAATCATATTTGACCATAAAAATAGAAAATTCTGTGTAAAAAGAGGAGAAGAACATTACGGAAGATATGATACAATGGTGGAAGCATATTATGTTAAAAAAACACTTATGGAAAATCACTGGGATAGAACTTGTTTAATCCAAAATAAAACAATTAGACAAAATATTCTTATTAATAAAAAAATTAATGCAAGTAAACCTCAACTTTCAATCGAATATTGTCCAAACTGTGGTAATAAAGTTAAGAAAAATGAAATTATTTGTCCAATATGTGGTATCCAATTACATGAATAAAGACATATCATTTTAAAAAAAAAAAGATAAAAATAAAAATAACTATAATTTATCTACAGCATTATAACCTAACTCAATGGCTTTTAAATTCATATCATGAAACTTAGGAGCTAAATTATTTTTCATAGCAGATTCTACAGATTCTCTAGACAATGGAAACTCATCTATAGCTACTGCTGCACCTAAAAGAACCATGTTTAATGAAAGAACACTGCCTGCATTTTTTGCAAGTTTAGTTGCATTAATTGGATAAACTTCTTTAAAATTATCATTTAAATTAGTTATTATATCCTTATCAATATCAGGATAAGATTCTCCAGTTTGAGTTAAAGTTGATGGAACTATTGGAAAATTATTAAATATTAATTTAGTACATTCATTAGCTTTATTTAAACCTCTTAAAACTTCAATAGGTTCAAATCCTAAAATCATATCTGCTCTTGCTTGTTCAACAACTGAAGATTTATAATTACCTATTTTAAGTTCAGTAGAAACTGAACCTCCTCTTTGAGACATACCATGTATCTCACTCATAACCACATTTAAACCTTCATTCATAGCAGCTTCACCAATAATAACTGATGTTTTAATAATACCTTGTCCACCTACACCAGAAATATAAATATTATAATTAACATCATTAGAAATAGAAGTACTCATATTAATCACCTTTTAACCCCAATAGCCTTATTTGGACAAATTTGAACACAAACAGTACAAGACTTACAAAGTGACTCACTAATAGTCACCTCACCACCAATATAAGAAATAGCAGGACATGCTAATTTTTCAATACATTCCAAACATTGATTACAATTGTCTTTAATTTCCATAGATTTTTTAGGTTTTTGTCCTTTAATTAATGTGCATGGATATCTAGCTATTACAACAGCCACCCCTTCATATTCTAAAGCTTTTTTGTAAATATTAACTGTTTTTTTAACATTATGTGGATTTACAATTTCAATAAACTCAACACCAATCGCTTTAACAACATTCTCAATAGAAATAGCTGGAGCTTCATCCCCCATACCATCAATAGGGATGCCTGGGTTTGGTTGACCCCCAGTCATTGCAGTAATTCTATTATCTAAAATAGTTAAAACAAAATTATTTTTATTATGAACTGCATTTACAAGAGGAGAAAGTCCACTATGGAAAAATGTAGAATCTCCAATAAAACTCATAACCTTTTGATTAGTAGCTACTGAAAAACCACAACCATCCCCAATACTTGAACCCATTGCAAGCAGATAATCTGCAGTTTCATATGGAGGACTAATTCCTAAAGTATAACAACCAATATCTGATGCAAAAATCATATCTTCTTTTGGAATAGCTAATTCCCCATAAGCTTTTACAGCTGCGAAATATGCAGATCTATGAGAACAACCAGCACATAAAGTAGGTGCTCTTGTCGGAATATTTTCTATAACTCTATTTAAATCATCAGATAATTCATAGTTTTCAAGAGGATTTACTAAATCATTTTTAATTTCTGAAAAAATCTTATTAAATCCAGATTTTACAATATCACAATTAAACTCATGAACCATAGGAAAAATATCATTAAATTTACCATAGACTGGAATATTTAAATTATATTTTCCAATAATAGCTAAAATTTCCTTCTCAAGAATAGGATCCACTTCTTCAACTATAAAAACTCCATCTAAATTATTACAAAAATCTATAATTAAGTCCTTAGGTAGTGGAAATGATAATCCTAATTTAAGAATATCCATTCCAAGATTTTCTTGATTTACAACATCATAAACATAATTGAAAGCACTACTTGATGAAATCACACCAAGTTTTCCTTGAAGAGGGCCTTCTAAAAACGAATAAACTTCATTTATACTCGAATCATTAGATTCAGCAGATACTTCCTTCATTTTTTTCACAAGACCAGAATGCATATCTAAAGCATTAGCTGGAACTGGAACAAATTTTTTAGAATTTTTTATAAAAAATCCTTTTTTCCAATGTTTATCACTTTCAACATCTTTTGTTCTAGAAGACGGAATTTTCTTATTTCCCATTTCAACAATTCCCCTCATATGTGAAACACGAGTAGTAGTTCTTAAAATAACAGGAATTTCAAATTGCTCAGATAAATCAAATGCATAAACCATCATATCTTTAATTTCTTGAGGATTTGATGGTTCTAAAATAGGTATATTCGCAAATCTCGCATAGTTCCTAGTATCCTGTTCATTTTGAGAAGAGAATAATGAAGGATCATCTGCAACTAAAACAACCATCCCCCCTTTAACTCCAGAGTATGCAGTAGTCATAAAAGAATCAGCAGCTACATTTAAACCCACATGTTTCATGAAAGTAAATGATCTAAGACCACTTACAGCTGCAGTAGCTGCAACTTCCATAGCTACTTTTTCATTAGCTGAAAATTCAAAATACATCTTTGCATCTTTAGCTACAACAGACAATATATTCCCTATCTCCGAAGAAGGAGTTCCAGGGTAAGTAGCAGCAACAGAAACTCCTGCTTCAATTGCTCCCCTTACAGCTGCCTCATTACCTAATAAAAAAAGTTTATCTCCATTTTCAGCTGTCACTAATTGATTATAAACCATTATAAATCACCATAATATGTTTAAAATAAATATTAATATAAATTTTAAGTAAAATTAAAAAAAATTACACTAATAAAATTATTATAATACAATATTATATTTTAAAATATTTAAATTATCATATTTTTATAAGATATTTAAATAAAAATAGAAAAGTAAAACATATAATAATAATAATAAAACTTTTCATAAAAAAATATAAAAAATATTCTTCTTAAAAAACAAAAAAACTTTAAAAAAGAAAAAACTAAAAAAAATAATAATCAACTAAA
>JAZLLL010000206.1:0-5543 GCA_045598125.1 Methanobrevibacter sp.
AATGTGATAATATGGATAAATTATCTTTTAGATATGCTAAAGAAGAAGATTCTGAATTAATTTTATATTTCATTAAAGAAATTGCAAAATATGAAAACTTACTTGATGAAGTAGATGCAACTGTAGATTTAATTAAAGAGGGAGTTTTTAAAAATAAAATCGCAGAAGTTCTTTTTATTCAAGAAAATGAAAAAGAAATAGGGTTTGCACTCTTTTTCCATAACTTTTCAACATTTACTGGAAAAGCAGGACTTTATCTTGAAGACATTTACATAGAAGAAAAATATAGGAGAAAAGGATATGGAAAAGCAACATTAAAAAAATTAGCTAAAATAGCAATAGACAGAAATTGTGGAAGATTTGAATGGGTTTGTCTTGATTGGAACAAATCTAGCATTGATTTTTATCTTTCTATTGGAGCAGAAGCTATGGATGAATGGACTATATACAGATTAAGTGGAAAGAATTTAAAAAAGCTTGCAGAAGATTAAATCTTGATTACATATTAAGTCCATACAAGAATTTACAATTAATCAGAATTAGATATAATCCAATCCATAAAATCAACAGATCCAACAGGATATTCTTTATTATTATGAATAATATCTAAAAAAACATCTATTAATTCATTAATAGATTTATCACCACAATCTATTTCACTAGTATCTTCACCATAAATATCATAAGCTTCAACAGAACATACTGCTAATGCTTCAGCTTCACAATTCTCATGAACTTTAGAATCTGCATAATTACGAGCATATAAACGTTTTTTAAGAATATTAGGATCTAAACGAAGAACAATAACTTTATCAGCACCATGACAAAGATGAGATAAATGACCTTCAACAATAGCTATTTTATCCCCACAATTTTCATTATTTGTATCATCTATTTTACTATCTAAATCATAAGATTTATTGAAAAAATTATTTAATTCTTTATTAAGAGCTTCATCTAATTTTTCAATATTAATTACTTTATAAAATTTATCTGGATCTTCACCTTCAACAAAGTTATTAGAAATTGCAAAATCATTTATTTTAATAAATTTACAATTAAAACCATCATTTTTTAATTTATTTACAAGTTCAATTGAAAGTGTAGTTTTACCAGTACAAGGAGTTCCAGATATAAAAATAATTTTATTTTCAAAAGACATAATAACACATCTAATCTAATAATATAAAAATTTAATAGTGTATTTAAAATTAATCTAAATTATTAAATAAAATAATTAATCAATGTTAAAAAAAATAATAATTATTATTTATTTTTTAAGAATAATTCTTAGAACATCTTCATCATGTAAAACATGATCAGGTCCTACTTTTTGACCCGGAAATTTAACAGAAGTTCCCCAAATTTTTGCATGTCTAAAGTTTTTAACAAATTCCCTATGAAGTTTTCCACAAACATCAATAACAGTAGCTCCTTTTTTAATAACAAGAGGATCTTCCATATCTGCTTTTCTACCTTGTGGTTTAAGATAAACTCTTACCAAATCAAGATTAGTATAAATTTCTTCTTTAAGAGCATCAATATTTAATTTTTTATCTGCAGAAATTGGAATAAATTCTGGAATATATTTTTTAAGCTCATTTAAATAATTTTCATCAACTAAATCAACTTTATTTAGGAGAATCATCATTGGCACATATGATTTATTAGCTTCAATTACATCAATAAACTGATCCATAGTTACATCATCTCTAAATAAAATATCTGCATTATGAATTCCATATTCATTAATAATAGATCTAATAATTTTTTCATCTAAATGTGTGAGAGGTACTGTTGATGAAACATTAACTCCACCTTTACGTGTTTTTTTAATTTTAACATCAGGTTTAGTTTCATTTGGTCTAACACCAACATTTCTAAGTTCTCTTAAAATAACCTCTAAATGTTGAGGATTAAGAGTATCTAACACTATAACAATTAAATCTGCAGTTCTTGCAACAGACAAAATTTCCTTACCTCTACCTTTACCTCCAGCAGCACCAGTAATAATTCCTGGAACATCAAAAATTTGGATTTGAGCATTATTATACTCCATAATCCCAGGAATAATATCTAAAGTAGTAAATTGATAAGCCCCAACTTTACTTTCAGCATTAGTTAATTCATTAAGTAATGTAGATTTACCTACAGATGGAAAACCTACAAGTACCGCAGTAGCATCTCCACTTTTTTTAACATGGAACCCCTCTCCCTTAGTTCCACCACTACTTCTTTTAATCTGTTCTTCTTTAAGCTGAGATATTTTAGCTTTTAATTTACCAATATGGTGAGAAGTAGCTTTATTGTACGGTGTTTTTTGAATTTCTTCTTCAATTTGTTTTATTTTTTCTTCAATTCCCACAAAACCACCAATATAATAAAAATAATAAGAATAATTTTAAATAATTGAAAAATAATTTTAATTAATACTTTAATTAAATTAGAATATGAATCCATAAAATTAAATTCAACATATTTATTATAATATAAATATTTGTATTTTTAACATATAAAAGCTATGGTAAAAAATAAAGATTCATTAAAACTAAAATTAAAAAAAATAAATAAAAAATAGGAAAAATAAATAAAAAAAATTAGAAAATAAAAAAAGAAGTAGATACAATCTACTTATAAATTAAATTTTATACAAAGTATAATCAAATAAAACTATTTCATGAAGTACTTGAAGATGCACCATTATTAAGAGTCCAAACAGCTACACCATTTTCCATATGATCTAATGTGAATGTATCTTGTCCAGCTCCACCTAATAAATACAACCTAGTGAATACTGAATCTTTAAGATGATTATCCATTAATATAGCTTGATATGATCCTCCATTACCCATAATATATAATGTGTAATTTCCATCATTCTTTAAAGTTTTATTAGTTATTAAATAACCATCCTCAACAACAATAACCCCACTTGCTTTAAGTGGATTATATTCAGTACCATTAATTTTAACAGGAGTATTATTATTAGTAAATACTGCTTCAGTATGAGCAGTAGTTTTGTTAATAGCACGATGATCAATAACTGCATTAAAAGTAAGACCATTACTTTCTAATAAGGTAACAGAAGCTTTAGATTTAGCAGGTATGTCTACTGCCTCAGAAGCGACATAATACTGATAATTAGTACTATTTAAGTGATTAAAGTCCCATGAACCAAAGTAAGACCACCAACCTGCTTTTTGAATCATATCTGAACTTAATATAAATTCAACTTTCTTAGGATTAGCAGGATGTGATTGTGATACAACCTTAGATGCTTGTTTATCTGTTAATTTATAATCTTTTATTAAAGTAGATTTTGCATTAGATTTATCCATAGGTAAAGTTTTAAGTAATGCATTTACTGCAGTAACATTACTTCCAGTATATTCACATAATAAATCAGAAGCATTACTACCAGTAGTAGACAACATTTGTAAAATACCTTTAGATAATGCTAAATTAGATGTTGTTAATGATTTACCTACCCAAAATGCTCTATCCCCAGTTTGTGAACCACCATCAAAGCTAGTTGAATGATTAGATGCAATTTGGAATAAATAACCAAAGTCCCACCAAGACACAATAACAGAATCATTAACTGTTTCTTCTTTAATAAAGTCCATTGCATTCCACATTGGATCACTTGATCCTGGAACTACATTTTCAGCAGTTTGATAAGCTCCACAAACAGTTGGAGAAATTAAAGCAATAGTGATTAAAATAACAACTAATGTCTTTTTAAATGAGAAATCTGAATCTTTAAGAGATTTAAATCCATAAACAACAATTAAAGATATAATTGCAAGAATAACAAATAAAACTACACCTATTAAAACTGAATTCATATCAGATAATTGAGTTATAGGGAAAGCTATAAGAATTGAAGAAATAATTGCAATTGTAAGTAATACTTTTTTATTATTAATATTAGCTTTAACATAATCTGCAGCATATCCTGCAAATATTCCAGATAAAATACCCATAGGAATAACTAATACTTGAATAAACCTTGTACCTTGACTAACTGCAAGTAATGAAGCTATAATCCATACAAAGAATAAAGAAAAGTACAATAAAGTATTACGTTTACTTTTATTGATTGCATCAGTTGAACCAAAAGAACCTATATCTTTAAAAGATAAATGAAATATATCTTCTTCTCTTTTTAAAGCTGCAGGTTTACGTTTACCTTTAGGAGGTTTTTTATTCTTATATACACTAATAGATTTTAATTTCCATATTCTTCTTGCAAATGTATATAATACAAATAAAGCAGCAAATAACGCAACGATACCTCCAATACCGTTAACAACACTACTGGAGTTAGCTAAAAATGAACCTGCAAGTCCTCCTACCACAACATTTGGAATTTGCATTTCTGCAACAGAAATAAGTACATTAGGCCAAATATTAGATGCTGCAGATTGAAGAGAAATAGAACCAGTAAGACCAGAAATACCAGTCATTATTCCATCAGGACCAAGAACTGCAAGTAATGCAATGAATCCAACAACAATTACAAAAATTAAAGAGAATAATTCTTTTTGTTGAGTAAACCAATTAAATTTATTAGAATAAGATTTACTTGATTCAATAACATCAATTTTAAATAGATAAGCTAATACAAAGAATACAATCATTACTAAAATCATGACAGCTGGATAGAACATGAACCCAGTCCAAGATAAAGAATAAATTCCAATTGAAGCAATAGAAAGTAAACTAAATAGTACCCTATACCCTACTTTATCACTCTTTATAGCTTCTATAAAGAATAAAATAAAGAATAAAGGTAAAGTTACATTAAACATATCTGTATCAAAGAAACCTGCAAATGTATGGGCAAAGTAGTTAGGACCTAATCCAACAAGTAAAGATGCTGCAATAGCACCATAATCATTAGTAATTCTTCTTACAAATATATAAGTTGGAATTACAGCAAATGAAGCTATAAATGCACCAGTCCAGAATGCAACTTCAGTAATTGACATTGAAGTAAACATATTAACTAAGTCATACAAAGCAGAGGTTACATAAGCAATCATTGGTTGATACGAACCTACCTCCCGTCCAGAAGGATAATATGAATGCATATCCCATCCAGAACCATTAACTAAAGTATCACCAAAGTATCCATGATCCATATAATCCTGAGTCATCCTTAAGTTAAAATATGAGTCCATCTCAGAGAAATAAGGAAGACCTGTTGCATCAGTATATTCTCCTTTAACATCATCCGGAATCGCATGTAAATCTGCGGATTGAGCTCTAAGAGCAAATAGAAGAGTAAACAATACTAATACAATGACTATGGATTTTAATATTGTTTTTCCTTTTTTACTATTCATAAAACGCCTCGAATACATTTTAAAAATTTATAATTATTAAATAAATTTTAGAAAATATTGATTATAATATTAATAAAATTTCAGTATAATTTAATAATAATTAAATATATATTTTAAGAGTTTATAAAATTATCGAAAAAAAAACAGATAAAAATTAAAACAATGCTGGTAAAAATAAACTAATTAATAAAT
>JAZLLL010000207.1:0-6748 GCA_045598125.1 Methanobrevibacter sp.
AACTTATTTAAATAATTATTTTTTTATAAATTATTATTTTATTCAATTCTTTTTTTAAAATTAAATTATTTTTAAAATGTATTTATTCAGTTTTTTTAATTTATATTTTAATTTTTTTAATATTTTTATCTATTTTCTAAATAATATAGATAAATTTATATACTTGCATTGAATTATTATTAATTAAATGGGTTTGTTAATTTAAACTCTTTTATTGAATAAATGTTTTATGTTGTTGACTTTTTCATAATTTGGTGATGATAATATGAAAGAACTCTATGAAAAAATGATAGATGAATCAATAGCTGCTCAAAGAGCAGATGTGGAGGTAATATCTGAAAAAAGATATAGTAATTTTAAAATTTCTGATGCAAAACCTTATGCAGATGCAGTATCTAAAATGAAACCTTTAGATAATCAAGCTAAATCTGTATTTGATTTGCATATGGGGTCTGTTAAAACTCATTTTGATGTTTTATCATCTATCACAGAAACTATCATTCCGGATGATGATCCATTTATAGAACATTATCAAACTCCACCTATTCTTGAGATTTTATGTGAAGAAGATGGTTCTTTTGCAGATAGTGTTAATAAATTTGCAGATACTATTGCAGATTGTGAAGCATTTATTGCTAAAGAATCTATCCGTAGATATGGTGGTTTTTATGGTCCAACTTGTGTTGTTGATTTTGCATTAATGCCTGGAAGTACAACTAATGTTGTTAATCAAATTTTAAAGAAAACTGATATTCCATTAGTTCATAAACAAGCTATTTTATCTGCTAAATCTTGGGGTATGAATACTTCTTATGGTGTTGGTGATGCTTTTGCTAATGCAATTGAAGATGGTTTAACTGCTAGTGAAGCTACTGATAAAGAAATAGCTACTTTACAGAATATTTATAAAAATCCTATAGAAGCTCAAGGAGAGCTTATGGATGATGCTAATCATTCTTCTTTTGATGTTAGAAAATACATGTTGGATTATAAAAAAGGAATGAGAAAAATTGTAAAAGTAGCTATGGATGATGGAGTCCATTATGGTAATATTGTCACTGTTCCAGCATATTGTGTAGGTGATATTGGTCATCATATTGCTCAATCTACTTATAATATGTGTAAAGATGATGTTATATTAAATGTTATTAAAGCTACTACTGATGTAATGGAAAATACTTTAAAAGCTAATATTGATAATTATAAATCTGCTTTTAATGTTTTAAATTTAGCTACTGGTTCTACTGCTTGTGCAACTGAGTACATTTTAGAATTAGATGGTTTTAATGCTCCAATGATTATAGATTTATTAAATAAAAGATTCCATAATTATGTTCAACAGTATCCTACTCGTGGTGCAGCTGCTGAATTGCATAATTGTGACTTTATGGATATGATTTATAGAGGCTTTAATGCGATTAGTAGTGCTAGGAAAGCAAGAAGTAGTGAAAAGATAAATCTTGTACCTAAAATCAATGGATTTGATGTTGATTTAAGTTCTATTAGTGAAAATGAAGTTCTTATGAATCCTCAAAGGTATGCATATCCTGCATGTGCGATTTCAGTAAGATTCTCTTCACTTATGAGATTATCTGATTATCCATGTTTACTTACTTCAGAACCTGTAACTGCAACTATGATGACAAATATAATTGCACTTAATAAAGAAGTTCCAGGTTCTCCTGCAAAAGGATGTAAAAATTGTGCTTCTGCTTCATTAGTTGATGCAAAACATGAATATTGTCAATGGAGGGAATCTGTATAATATTTAATTAGTATGGTTTAGTTATTTGTAGTTATTTAACTTTATTAGTGTTGATAATTATTTAGCTATTTATAGTTATTTAACTTCATTATTAATTTTTTTTAATTTGGTGATTTTATGACATCATGTAATATTCGAAAAAAATTTTTAGCTGAATTTTTAGGAACTTTTCTTCTAGTATTATTTGGTACTGGATCTGCAGTTGTTACTTTATTGATTGCAGATACTATTACTCCTAATGCTGGTGGAATTGGTATTTTAGGAGGGCTTGGTGACTGGATAGCTATTGCATTAGTATTTGGTTTAACTGTTATGGTTTGTATTTATGTATTTGGTAAAATTTCAGGTGCTCATTTAAATCCTGCAGTTACTATTGGTTTGTTTGTAACAAATAACATATCTTTTATAGATACTATTTATTATATTATAGCTCAAGTTATTGGGGCCATTCTTGGAAGTTTTGCTTTATTTCTGTGCTTAGGAAATCCTGCAGTTGTTATTGGTGGTTTAGGAGCTACTGCTCCTGGTTTAGGTGTAAGTTATTTCCAAGCTATGTTTGCAGAATTTTTAGGAACTTTCTTCTTAATGTTAGTTGTTATGGGGGTTGCTGTTGATAAAAATGCAGAACCTGGTTTTGCAGGAATTTCGATTGGTATGACTGTAACAGCAGTAATTGCTGTTCTTGGTGCGTTTACTGGTGCTTCAATTAATCCTGCACGTACATTTGGACCTTATTTAATGGATTTACTTTTAGGAGGAACTAATTTCTGGATTTATTTCCCAATTTATTTAGTTGGACCTATATTTGGTGCAATTGTTGCTGCTTTATTATATTCTTATTTAGCTAAAGGCAATGATGCTTGTGCACTTCCACAACCTTTTGAAGAATAATTTTTTTAATTTTATTTTTTTAATTAAGTTTTTTTTATTCATTTTTTAAATTTTTAATTTTATTTTTTTAATTAAGTTTTTTATATTTATTTATTTTAAAATTACAAAAATTTATAAATTAGTTTTTTCATACTAAAAATTACATATAATCTAATATTATATGAGAATTTAATATTCGGGTGATATTATGAAAGGTGAAAAATTTTCAGGAAAAGGAATGAATAGTGTAAAGGAAGATTATACGGATTTATATGATGTTATTGTTGATTTGAATGAAACTGTTTTTACTGGTAAATCTTTAGATTATAAAACTCAAAAATTAATAGCTATTGGAATTGTTGCATCAAATTGTGATAATAGTGCTATTAGAAAACAAATTAAAAGTGGCATTGGGGAGTTTAATTTAACTAAAGATGAAATTGTGGATGTTTTAAGAGTTGTTCTTTTAACATCTGGTATGCCTTCTTTTGTTAAATCAATTCAAATTTTAAATGAAATTTTAGATGAATAATAGTATAGTTTATAATATTTTTTATAATATTAATATAATTGTTAATATTAAATATTGGAAAATGGTGTTATTATGGTTAGTATAGAAGAATTTCCTATTGTAAGTTCTAATGAGATTCCAGGTTACAGAATTATTGAAACTAAAGGTTTTGTTTATGGGTTAACAGTTAGAAGTCGCGGTGCAGGTGGACAAATAACTGCAGGTCTTAAATCTTTATTAGGTGGGGAAATTACTCAATATGTTAAAATGATGGAAGATTCTCGTAATGAAGCAACACAAAGATGTATTGAACATGCTAAAAAATTAGGTGCTAATGCAATTATTGCTGCAAGAATGGATTCGGATAGTATTTCTAATGAAATGCAAGAAGTTTTAACTTATGGTACTGGTGTAGTTGTTGAAAAATTATAAATAATTTTAATTTTTATTTTTTTTATTTTTTTTATTTTTTTTAAGACTTTTTTATGAATTTATTTATATTTATTATTCTCTTTTTTTAGTTATTTTTAGTTATTTTTAGTTATTTATATGGGGTTATTAAACTTTTTAAAATATTTATACCAAACTTATTTAAATGATAAAAACAAAGATATTATTACGTTAGAAATTTTGCTATTTAATTATTATTTTAGCTTAATTTATCTGATTTTTTTCATTTAAATTATTTTTAACGTTTATTTAATAAAAACCTTAAGATGATAAGTAATATTAAGTTATTATTTTTCATCATGGATGTGGCGAAAAGCTGAACAAGAGGTATTAAAATGAGTATGTATAAATATATTAGAGATGCATGGAAAAATCCAGATGAGTCTTATGTAAGAGAACTCATGTGGCAAAGAGCTCCTGTATGGAGAAAACAACCAGCGATTGTAAGACTTGATAGACCAACTAGAATTGATCGTGCTAGATCTTTAGGTTACAGAGCTAAAAAAGGTTTTGTTGTAGTAAGAACTAAAGTTAGACGTGGTGGAAGAAGAAAAACTCGTTTCTTACACGGTCGTAGACCAAAAAGAATGGGTGTAAACAAAATTACTATGGCTAAATCCATTCAAAGAATTGCTGAAGAACGTGTAGCTAAAAAATACCCTAATATGGAAGTTTTAAATTCTTACTGGGTATGGGCTGATGGTAAATACAAATACTTTGAAGTTATTTTAGTAGATCCTAGAAGTCCTTCTATTGTTAATGATCCTAAAATTAATTGGATTTGCGAAAAACAACACACTAACAGAGCTCTCAGAGGTTTAACTAGTGCTGGTAAAAAAGGCCGTGGCCGTAGAAATAAAGGAAAAGGTAGTGAAAAAAGATTAAATTAATCTTTTTTTTAATTTTTTTCTTTTATTTTTTTTTAATTTTATAAATTTAATTTTTTTATTTAGATTTAATTAAATTTATAAATTTATTATTTAATAAAAATTTATTGATTTCTTATTAATTAGTAAAATATTAGTAATTATAGTTAAGTTTATATGTTATAATTTAAATAAATTACAATAGTTATTTTTAGATTTTATTGCTCCGATGGTGTAGTCCGGCCAATCATTTCGGCCTTTCGAGCCGAAGACTCGGGTTCGAATCCCGGTCGGAGCATTTTTTTAATAAACTTATTTTTTATTTTTTTTAAGTTTTTATTTACTTATTTTAAAATTTAGTCTCATTTATTTATTTTTAAAAATAAATTTTAAATATATGTTGTTTATTGTAATAAGATTGTGTCTATTATATTTTGATTATTTAATTGGGATTTGTTATTTATGATTCATAATATTAGATATAGGGTTTTTGTATATGAAAATGAAGATTTAGATTTAATTTCAAAAGCTCTTTTAAATATATTGCCTGGTGCTAAAATTGAGGCAGAAGAAGTTGAAGGTTTACTTGAAGAACCTATGATTATTTTATCTGGGATTATTTCTAAAAAAAGACAAACTAAAGAATTTTTAAATAATCTTTTAAATATTGATAATAATCAATTAACTAAATTATATAATGATTTAGATAAAAAAATGGATGATAAAGGGAATCTTTTTTTGCGTTTTTCAAAAGAATTTAAATTAAATGATAATTTAGAGAATAATGCTGATGTTGATATTAATCAATGGAATATTTTAGATGGTGGAGATAGTATTCACCTTAAAGTTAAAATAGCAGCATATCCTGCTAAAAAAGAAGTAGCTTTAAAAGTATTAAACGAAGTTTTTCCAAATGAAATTAAAGAAATATAAATTAAATAAATAAGTATAAGATTTATGCTGTGGTTTAAATGAAATTTTATGATTTAAATATTAGAGGGCAAAACTTTAATAATGATTTAAAATTAATTAAAGAAACACTTAAATTTGGTTGGAATTACCTTAATTTAAATTATTCTCCAGAATATTTTGATAAAGCTTTAGATTATAAAGATGATTTGATTAACAAAGCTTTTGTTAATAAATATGAGGATGTTTTAAATTCTAATGATTTTGATGTATCAATGGGGATTAATATTTCAAATCCTAAAAACCCTAATGCACTTAGAAAAGTTGTTAATAAATTTAGAAATAAAACTCAATATCTTAGCTGTTTAGGTGGAGATTTAAAGATTAACCGAGCTATTTGTGAAAATAATAGAATTGATGTTTTATCTCGTCCTTATTATAAAAGACATGATTCTGGTATGAATCATGTTTTAGCAAAGCTTGCTGTAAAAAATAATGTAGCTATTGAACTTTGTTTTAGAGATGTTATTAATCAACATTTAAAATACAGAGCGAATGTTATTGCAAGTTTTAAAGAAATCTTAAAGTTTCATAGAAAATTCCAATTTCCACTTATTTTAACAACAGATACCAAATATATTTATGATATAAGGTCTACAAGAGATATTGTGGCTTTTTTTAAAGCTATTGGATTTACAAATGAAGAAATCTATAATGGATTTTATAAATATCCTAAAGAAATTCTTGATTTCAATAAAGATAGAAAAAATATGATTATTCAAGGTGTTAAAGTAGTTGATGGAGTTACTGATTTTACAGAAATTCATAAAAAAGAAGAGAATAACATTAACTTTGATGATTTATTTAAGGATAATATTCGAGATTTAGATGATGAATTTGAATTAAGAAGTGTTAATGATTTAGATGATATTGATTTTGAAGATTTGGATTTAAAAGAAGGTGATTTTGATGAGTAAACTTAAAGTTTTACCTCCAACACTTAGAATTAATAATCATTATCTTGTTCTTTATGTGAAATCTGAAGTTGAACTTGATAAAGATGATATGGTCCCACCTATATGGGATGCTTGTATTAGGTTCTGGGGAGAATGTGAAACAAGTAATTTTAATTTATGGGTCATGAAACATTACTTTGTTGAAAGAAATGATGATTTTATTCATTATAAAACCATCTTAAGATGTCAGTCTGGTTATGAAGAAAAAGTTCGTGTGGGTCTTGCAACATTAACAAGATATAATCATAATAAAATAGCTATTACTACTGTTGGCATTACAGGAACTGTTAAATCAGCTATTAATAAATTTATCAATTAAGTTTTTTTTTAATTATATTTTTTAACTTTTTTTTTTAAATAT
>JAZLLL010000208.1:0-2483 GCA_045598125.1 Methanobrevibacter sp.
CTAAACCTGTTTGGGAATAGAATTAAATGGTTGGAGGAAAGGAGGACATTGTTTATGGATATAGAAATTAAAAATGCAGATTCTGCTATAAACGATTGTAATCAACTAGTACAATATAGTGCGCAAATGCAATCACAAGTAGATTCATTAAAAAATAGTTTAAACAGAATAAATGCAAATTGGGAATCTAATGGAGCCGATAAACAATCATATGTTACAGAATTAGAAAAACAAATAGAAAATTTAGGAATAATAGAACAATGCGTAACTAAATTTGCATCAACAGTAAGATATTACGCAGAACAAATTAAAGCCACAAGTGCAAAAAAAGTAAAATAAGAGGAGGATTTGTATGGGACAAACATCATTAAGTTTTAGTATCGAAGAATTGATTCAACTTGATAACCAAGTAACAGAATCATATAACGGTATAGAAGGAACTTTAAAAAATATAAGAAATTCATTTGATAGTTTAAAATCAAATATAAAAGGAAAACAAGCTAATGATTTAATAGCACAAACAGAAGAAAAAATAGTAGCAATAAATGGCAAAATGAATCAATCATTTAATGAATTAGATTCATTCTTAAGAGGACAAATGAACAACTATACAGGAACATACGAAGGTGCGTTAGCTGTACTTAATAATGCATTAGCATTTATAGATAGTAATTTTGCATAAAAAGCAAATAGAAAGGAAAAAGTTATATGGCATTTAAAATTAGTAGTATAGAAAAAATGAGAGGAATAGCTCAACAAATGGTTAATTCTACAACATCACTACAAACAACTTCAAGTAGAGTAATATCTTCAATAGATGAAATTGTTGAAACAATAAGTGGAAAAGGTGTAGATCAAACATTAAATAAATTAAGAACAGCAGTAGATACAGAAACAAAAGCAATGCAACAATTATTAACAGACATAAGTCAATTTATATATACACAAGTAACTTCATATGCAAATAATGAAGAAGAAGCAAAGCAGAATTTTACAAGTATCGATACTGCTTTAGATGGAATAAAATTTTAGAGGAGGTGTAAAACATGGATAATATAAAATTTACCGATACTCTTAAAGCAATGCAAGCTGGTGATGGTATCAAGGGTGATAATTTTGGCGATTTTATATCAATGTTAAAAATAGTAAAAACAGAATTACTTGCAAATTGGGAAGGCGATACAACAGATATAAATGATATTATTGAAAGAATAGAGAAAATATTAGCAGTGTTTAAATCAAAAATTGGACCTGCAGTATCTCAATTAGGACTAGGAACTTCTAAATTTGCAACTGCCGTAAATAAAATTTCTTCTGGAGTAATCGGTGCAGTTAGCGGTGCAGTTGATGCTGTAGGAACTATGGCTACAGGAACTATGGATTTCCTTTTTGGTGGAAAAGAAAGTAGTGCTCAAGGTGCTGTATCTGAAATTACCAATGGTGCAGGTAGAGTTGTAGAAACTGCGGTTGATGCTGCTGCAGGAATGGTAGATAATTTGTTAGGTGGAAAAGAAAGTAGTGTTCAAGGCGTTGGATCTGCAGTTACTAATGGTGTCGGTAGAGTTGTAGATGGAGTCAAAAATACAGCAAATGGTGTAGCTGCACAACCAGCAGAAACTAATACTGGCGGGATTAGCGGTTTTGTTAAAGAACATGTACAAGATATCGCAGATAATTGGGATTATTCTAATTTAAAAAGCCCAGCTGATGCTATTGGAAGAACTGTAAATGGTGTTGTTTCAACAGCAGGAGATCTTGCAGAAACTGCAGTTGACGGCGTAAGCGGTTTGTTTAAAACTGGAACTAACGTAGTTGGAGATACTCTAGGCTTAATTCCTGGTAGTACTGGAGATTCACTAGAAGGAATTACTGATCTTGGAGGAGAAATGTATAACGAAGTTGGACAACTTACTGGTAATGCAATTAGCGGAGTTGCTGATGTAGCTGGATCAGTTGTTGACTGGTTATTATAATTCATAGTAAGGAGAGAATAAACTAGTAAACATCGTGAAAATAACAAAATATTAACTTTAATATTATGAAGAACTTTAAAATTAATCAATAATAAAAAACTTGTAAAATTTTTACAAGTTTTTTATTATGAAAAAAAACATAGATTAACAGCAAAATAGCAAAATAATACAATAAAAACATTGACAATGCTAGAAATATGTAGTAATATTATGATAGGAAAAGCATAGGTAAAATACCGAGTGTTGATTTTAATGATGGATATAAATCCTCATTAAATAAATTTATGGGACTTCAACCTTTGATGCTTTTGCTACATTGATTTAAAATATTTAAATCAAATTATTCAATATTAAATTGTATTGAATCATCTAAACCTGTTTGGGAATAGAATTAAATGGTTGGAGGAAAGGAGGACATTGTTTATGGATATAGAAATTAAAAATGCAGATTCTGCTATAAACGATTGTAATCAACTAGTACAATATAGTGCGCAAATGCAATCACAAGTA
>JAZLLL010000209.1:0-4735 GCA_045598125.1 Methanobrevibacter sp.
AATAAAATTTAATAAAAAATCTAATGATTAAAAAATTAATAACTTAATTATATTATAAAATAGAATAAAAATATTGGAATTGAAACTAAACTAAGTAATGTATTAGTAAAAATACAATCAGAAGTTAAATCACTATTTAAATTAAATTCAATTGAAATTATAAGAGCTAATAATGCAGAAGGCATTGTAGCTTCAAGAATTCCAATATTTCGTTCTAAACCATTTAACCCTAAAATTGATAAAATAAAGATTGCAAAAATAGGGTATATTATTAATTTAATTATTGATGCAATAGAAACTTCTTTAAAATGTCTTCTAAATCCACGAAGATTTAAAGATAAACCTAAAGAAATCATAATAAGAGGAATAGTAGCACCTGATAAATAATTTACAACACTTACTCCCAAATCTCCAATTGGAATAGATAAAATATTAAGAAGAATTCCTAAAAAAATACCCCATAAAGGCATGAAGGTAATAATCTTTTTTAAAGCTGTTTTAATTGATCCATTAAAAATTAGTATCAGAATAAAACTTAATATTATAAAACTAATACTTGTAGCTAAATCACAAAAAGCCGCTCTAACTAAACCTTCAACACCAAAAATTCCTTGAGATAAAGGATAACCTAAAAATCCAGTATTTCCTAAAAGTATAACAATAAGAATACTCCAAAGTTCTTTTTTATCATATGATAAAAATTTAAATATAAAATAACTAATTAAACCTACAATTAAACTACATAGCAATATAAAAATTGTAAGAATACTAAGCTTTGGAAGTAAGGAAACATTAGCATTATACAGAGCATTGAATATCATACAAGGTAGAGCTATATTAACTACTATTTTATTTAATATTTCATTATCTTTAGTTTTTAATATATTCAATTTATTAAGTAAAACTCCAATAAAAATCATTAAAATAATTGATACAATAGTAATTTGAAAACTCATATAACCACATTGAAATTTTAAAAAAACAAGCTTATCTAAAAATATTATTTATTTAAAATAATTAAAATAATTTTTGGAAACTATAAAAAATAAAATTAAATAATATATTAAACAGATAGAAAAAGAAAATAGAAATAATATTAAAATTAATAAGAATAAATAAAATAAAAAAATAGATAAAAAATAATAAATTAGAACAATATTTAAACTAATCCACAATACCATCAGTAGTAACTTTAAATACTGCTTCTCCTTCTGGTAAATGAGGACTATCTACCAATCTAGCAATTCTTTTACCAGCTAAACCTTTTTTAAGCCATATTCTGTAAGTAGAAGCATGACCTAAAACATGCCCCCCAATAGCTTTAGTTGGACTTCCAAAGAAAGCATCAGGTCTTGCTTGAACCTGATTAGTAAGAAATACAGCTACATTATAAGTATTAGCTATTTGTTGTAAAGCATGCAAATGTTGGTTCAATTTTTGTTGTCTTACAGCAAGAGATTCTCTTCCAACATATTCTGCCCTAAAATGAGCCATAAGAGAGTCTACAATAACTAATTTAACATTACTACCACTTTGGATTAACTCATTAATTTTTTCAGCCATTAATATTTGATGAGAAGAATTAAATGCTCTTGCAATATGAATTTTTTGTAAAACTTCTTGATGATCTAAACCAAAAGCATCAGCAATTTGTTCTACTCTTTCTGGCCTAAATGTATTTTCAGTATCAATAAATACACATTCCCCATCTAAACCTCCTTTTTCAGGAGGTAATTGAACAGTTACAGCTAATTCATGAGAAATTTGACTTTTACCAGACCCAAATTCTCCAAATACTTCAGTTATAGACTG
Organism: Methanobrevibacter sp.; assembly: GCA_045598125.1. Lineage (GTDB taxonomy): Archaea > Methanobacteriota > Methanobacteria > Methanobacteriales > Methanobacteriaceae > Methanobrevibacter. The sequence continues at coordinate 1,813 of JAZLLL010000209.1, forward strand.
AGTTTCAATTCCACCACCAATAAGATCATCTACACCTTTACTTCCAGTAGTAATACGACCTACATCTCTTCTTCTTTCCATTACATCAAATGCTGTTTCAAAATCAATTTTTTCAGCTTTACGTGCTGCTTCGATGACTTTTTCTGCTACCCCTTCACCAATTTCAGCTTTAACAGCTAATTCTTTAGCAGTAGCAGTAGCTAATCTCATCATATCTGCAAAACCAGCATCTCTTAATTTTTCCGCAGTTTTTTCTCCAACATTAGGCAAGTCTTCAAGTTCTACCATAATAATCAATTCCTAATAACATAAATCTAAAAATATAAAAAAGATGAAAAATTTTAACTAATACTCTTTAGAAATAATTTTTTTAGGATTAAGTCTTATTTCTTCATTGTATTGATTAAAGTTTACATCTGCAATAACTTCTAAAGTTAAACCTTCAAGATTTTCAACTCTTCCTTCTAAAGCTCCCATATCTGCACTATCTTCAATAATTTCAATAACCTCATCTAAAGACATCTCAAGCAATTCCTCTGCTAATTTATTAAAGAAAGTAATTTGAATTTCACCACTATCATCAATAAGTTTACCTGGAATCATTAAAAGATATTTTGGTTCTTCAACAGTTTCACCACAATAATCACATACATATTCTTGATTTTCATCTTCTTCTAAAGTATTATTACAATGAGGACACTTAGGAACTAAAATTCTTCCACCATAAACATCAACTAAACTTCCTTTCACTCTAACATTAGAATCATCTTCTTCAAGAGCTTCAATTTCTTTACTTACATATAATATATTTTGTAACTCCTCAATATCTGGAATAGATTCTAATTCTTTAGGAGTTGGATCTATAATATTAGATCCATTACCAATACTTAATTCTAATCTTCCATTATTAAATCTAACAGTAGGATTTTGGATTTTTATAGCATCTCCTAAAGAATAAGGAATTTTCTCCATATCCCAAAAAGTAACTCTAATTGAATCAGTTTCATCCCCAATATCCATATTCCCAACCCAACCAGATCCACCATCTTGTCTTTGGAATTTTCTTGGTTCTTGAATATCTAATACTCTACCAACAACTTTAATATCTCTATCATCTTCATCTAATTCATCAATTCTTTTAGATTCATAAATCAAAGATTCTAAAGATTCATATGAAGGAAGATATCTTGCTTCATTATCCTCTTCAGATAATTTAATTACTCTTGTTGTTCTACCTGCATTAAGTTCTACAGCATACATCCCCATTCTAGTTCTTGCATTTTCAATTTTATATGCATCACCAATTTTAAAAGGTAACTCCCCTTTTTCATCCCAAAATGAAACTCTAACTAAACCAGTTTCATCAGCTATATTAGCAGAACGAACACTTCCTTTAGAACCATCATCTCTTTGGAATTCACGTTTATTATCAATAGTAATTAATCTACCAACAATATCTACTTCTTCACCATCATCCTCAAAAGCATCAGGATCTTGAATTTGACCAATCTGCATAGGTCTTAATTGTTCAGCATACTCTTTTAATATAGTAATAAGATTATTATCCTCATCAGGATTAATAATTATTTCAGTATTCCAATTAGTGTTAACTCTATATCCACTAGAAGCATAATCATCATATTCAATATTGCCTCCAATAATTTTGATGATATCTCCTTTAGAGATTTCTAATTTAGTATCATCTCCCCATAGAGTAATTCTAATAGAACCAGTATTATCATTAATTTCTAAAGATTTAACATAGCCTTCAGTATTGTCTTGTCTTTTAAAGCTTATAGTATCAAATACTTTTGTAACAATACCTAATAAAGTAACATCTTTAACCTCATCTGCATCTTGAATTTTAAAAATTTCTTCTTTAAATTCTGGAACATCATATTTATCAACATCAGAATCGACTTTAACTATTCTTCCATCCCAATGAGACAAGGAAATTTCACCATTACGTTCTCTTGATTGTTCATTAAGAATTTTTACAATGTCTCCTTCTTCTAACTTCAACATATTGATTAATTTCACATCTTTATTCCATAAAGTGTAGCTAATTTTACCAGTACCATCTTGAACTTCAAGAGAAGTAACTTTTCCTTTTTTACCATTACTTTCATATGAACGAATAGCTGGAACTCTTATTAATCGTCCTACAATACTAACTTTTTTATCTGGAATAATATCTTTTATATCAGTGAATACTTCATTATAAACTGGGAAACTAGCAATATCCTCAGGATAGAATTCATTATTTTCATCTATAGTTTTCATTCCAGATCTTGGATTCATATGAAGTTCTTTACCTTCTCTATATCCTTCTTTACACTCAAGATTAGTTAATAATACAATATCTCCTTCATTAACATATTTAAGAAGTTTAATATTTTCACTCCATAAAACAACTCTTACTTCACCAGTATTATCTGCAAGTTGAATATTACAAAGTTGACCATCTTTTCCTTTTCTTGAAGTAAATAATTTAGGATTAGAAATTGCCATTATCCTACCAACAACTTGAATATTATGATTACCTGGAACAAAATCAGAAATTTTACTTATTTTTGCTCCAATATCTTCAGAAACTGGCTCAACTTTTTCATCAACAAATTGTCCAACAACCATTCTTGCAACATCAACATCATTAACAAAACTTACATCAGCATAGTTTTCTTTCATTGCCTCTAATTTTTTTAAAAAATCTTCTTCAGAAAGTTTATCCTTTATCTTCTCATATTCATCATAAATTTCTTGATTCATACCAAACCCTCATCACAAACTTTGAAATATTTTCATAGTCTAAATCATCAGTCTATATAAAATTAATAAACTTAAAAATTATAAACAAGTAAGTTATATTATCTTTATATATAAAATTAATAAACTTAAAAATTATAAACAAGTAAGTTATATT
>JAZLLL010000210.1:0-4951 GCA_045598125.1 Methanobrevibacter sp.
AATTGAATTTTAATTAATAATTCATTACTTTTATTTAATTTTGTTTTTTTTTTCTAAATCGTATTTCTTATTTTTTGTTTTTTTTAATATGTTGATAAACAATTTTATATAATATTTAAAATATATTATCAATTAATAAATCAATTAAATTAAATTTTTCAGATTAAATTTTTTTTCATTGGATTTATTATTAAATTAGCTTTAAGTTTATTAAAGGATAGGATGTAAAATTATGGTAAATATTAATGAAAACTATCTCTTATTACAAAGTAGTTACCTTTTTGTTGAAGTAAATAGGCGTGCAGCTAAATATTGTGAAGAAAATCCTGATAAAAATATTATTAAAATGGGGATTGGTGATGTAACTAAACCTTTAACTAATACTGTAGTCACTGCTTTTAAAGATGCTGTGGATGAAATGGCGGATTCTAATTCTTTTAAAGGTTATGGTCCAGAACAAGGTTATGATTTCTTAGCAAAAGCAATTGTTGAAAATGATTTTAAAAAATATGGTATTGATTTAGATACTGATGAAGTTTTTATTTCAGATGGTGCTAAATGTGATACTGGTAATATTCAAGAAATTTTTGATTTAAATAACAAAGTGGCTGTAACTGATCCCGTATATCCAGTTTATGTTGATACTAATGTAATGGCAGGTAGATCAGGTAAAATTAAAGATGATGGGATGTATGAAAATATTGTTTATCTTCCATGTAATGAAGAAAATAACTTTGTTCCATCACTTCCTGAAGAAGATGTAGATTTAATTTATCTTTGTTTCCCTAATAATCCTACTGGAACTACTTTAACTAAAGATCAATTAGCAGAATTTGTTAAATATGCAAAAGAAAATGATGCTATTATTTTATTTGATGCTGCTTATGAAATTTTTATAACTGAAGATGATGTTCCTCATAGTATTTATGAAATTGAAGGTGCAAAAGAATGTGCTATTGAATTTAGAAGTCTTTCAAAAACTGCAGGTTTTACTGGTACTCGTTGTGCTTATTCTGTTGTTCCTAAAGATATTGTTTTAAAAGATTCTAAAGGAAATGATGTTTTATTAAATGATTTATGGAATAGAAGACAAACTACTAAATTTAATGGTGTTTCTTATCCTGTTCAAAAAGCTGCTGAGGCAGTTTTTTCTGAAGAAGGTAAATCAGAGATTATGGAAAATATAGAATATTATTTAGAAAATGCTAAGATTATTCGTGAAAATTTAGAAAATATTGGGTTGAATGTTTATGGTGGAGTTAATTCTCCATATATTTGGGTAAAGACTCCAAATAATATGAAATCTTGGGATTTCTTTGATCTTTTATTAGAAGAAGCTAATATTGTTGGGACTCCAGGTTCTGGATTTGGTCCAAGTGGAGAAGGTTATTTAAGATTAACTGCATTTAATACTTTAGAAAATACTAAAGAAGCAATGGCAAGAATTTCTAAATTATCCTTTTAGAATATCCAATTATATAATGTGATTGTTATTAAATTTATGGTGATAAAATGACTAATTATTTTAATTTAATTAGTGAATATGATGAATTTGAGGATATTTTCTCTAAATTAGGTGCTTTAGCTTTAGAAAAACAAGGAAACTTAAATAAACTTGTTGGTGAAGAAAATCCTGATTTGGATATTGAAAAGGGGATTGTGTCTTTTGGTGATTATGAGTTCCCTATTCAAATTATTTCTGGATTTAATCCTGAAGAAAATTTATTTTTCTGGACTTGGGATAATGAGGGGATTGGTTTTCCTGAGAAAATTATTGAAGAATCAAAGAATATTAAAATTTTTGGTGAAGAACATAATATTCCTCAGTATATGACTCCTATGTTTAATACAGATTTTAAAGGAGCTAATATTATTGTCATGTCTATATGTTCATTATTTAATGATGATTCTTATTGTGCTATTAATTATGGGGATTTTATATTCTTTGTTACTATTCAATCAGATGAAATTCCAAGTTTTGAAGATGCAGATGAATTTTTAAATATTTATTATGATTTCTTCCGTAATTTTGAAGTGGATAATATCACTGCTCTTGAATATTATGCAAAACTTAAAGGTTATGGATATAAATATAGGGATGATTTTGCAGTTATTAAAATTGGAGATGATCGTGTTATTGTGGCATTTTCAGATATGGGGTCTGTTAGTAGTATTAAAGTTTTAAAAGCTTAATTAAGCTTTTTTAACTATCTTTATTATTTTTACGGAATAATTAACTTAAACTAACTATTAATTAAGAATTATATTATTTATTAAGTTTAGGAATAAATACTATTTTGGAGATTTAATATGGATAAAGATTTATTTGATGAAATTAATTATGAAATTCAATTGTTAATTAAATCTGGGTTTTATTGTAAAGATGAAATTATAGAAATTATTTTAGATGAATTTTTTGAAGAGGATATTTCTGTTGATTATATTCAAAAATTAGTAAATCAAAATTATGATAATTTAGAGTTAGTAAAACAAGATTCTATTGATTTTATCAGATTAAATAATATTTTTAACCAATTATCTGCCCTTAATGATATAATAACAATTCATAATGCAGGATATGATTTAGAGGAAGGAGTTCAAGATGCTTTTGAGTTATTTATTCATATGAAGAATAATAAAGAAAATCCTCAAGGCTTTTGTTTTTATAGTTTTGAAGATATTGAAGTAGCTATTAAAAATAATTTTCTTTCAATTGTATTCGGAGACTTTGAATCTAATGAAAAAAAAGCTTTAAAAATTGGAAAAACTGTTGCAAATGCACTTTTAGATAATGGTTTTAATATAGAATGGGATAATACTCTTAATTCTTCTATAAAAATAAAACCATTTATTTGGGAAAAATTTTATGATGAAAAAGAGTATTCTATGGATGGTGCATTAAAAACATATTTATCTTTTCATAAATAGTAATAGCTAAATTGGGATTTTTTCATGAATAAAAGAACAATGGAAATAATCGAGGAGGTTTCTTCTCAAGGAATCTGGACATGGTTAGAATTTGATAATAATTCTAATTCTATATATCTTGAATTTGAAAATTTGAAATTAGCTGATTTTTCAATTGATAATACTGTTAAGGATAATGGTGACTTAGTTATTCGTTTTGGTAATAATATTTTTTGTTCTGTTTTTTATGATGATATTGAGAACTTTGATTTTTTAAATATTAACAAACAAATTTTTGATAAGCTTTTTTATTCTAATTATAAACTTACAGATTTAGATAATTCTTATTTTTTTACTGAGTTTTCAAAAAAAATTTCTAAACTTAAATTTCAAGATTATGATTTATTAAAAGAAATCATAAATAAATATGGTAATAGAAAAGATTTAATTCAAAATTCTATACAATTGGACACGGATTTTATTTTAGTTTTAGAATGTGATAATATAGCTATTGCAGTTGGAGGTAATTTTGTCAACACATTTAATGATTCTGAATCGTTAAATAGTGATGATATTAAGAGATTATCAAATAAATGGATTTTATATTATTTAGATTATTGGGATAAAAAAGGAACTGAGAATGCTTATAATAAAGATTTACTTTGTGAAGAGATTCCATTTATAAAATATAAATAAATATATTTTAAAGATAGTGATATTATGGATGTTTTAAAAGAAGGTTATGATTATTCAAAAGTAGCTAAATATTTTTATGGAGAAATTCCTCATGAAAGAGCTATTGAAATAGCAAATTATGAATTTTTTTGGAATATTTCTGATGATTTAGCTCCATTTGGTAGTGAAGAATCATACATTGCTTTTGAAGAGTTATGTAATTGGTTAAGAGAAAATCCAAATACTCCTATAATTAATTGCTTTAAGTGGATTTTAGAGTGTTGGGAAATTGAATGGGCTGATTTTAATGATTCTATTTTAGAAGAAGAAAATATTAGAAAATTAGTAATGGATTATGATTTTGATGAAGAATTAATGATGTTAGATACTGCTATAATAGCTACGGGTTTTGGTCAATTAATATTAGAAGGTAAAATTGAATCTAATGTTAAAGATATTATTCAATTATCTATATTGAGACAAATGAATTCTCAAGTTTTAGATGCTTTTTTAGGAGAAAATGAACAATGGAAATATGAAAGATATAAATATCTTTCAAAATTACTAGATATATTAGAAGAATCTTAATTTATTGCATCATATATTAAAATACAGATTTAATAAATTAATATCTTTTTATTTTTAATTTTATTTAGTTTATTCTTAAAATAATTAATAAGATATTTAATTATTTGGTTCCATATATTCTATCCCCGGCATCTCCAAGACCAGGCATGATATATGCATTTTTATTTAATTGTCTATCAATAACACCACAGAAAATTTCAACATCAGGATGGGTTTTTTCAATAGCTTTAATTCCTTCAGGTGAAGCAAGTAAAACAAGTAATTTTATTTTACTAACCTTATCTTTTTTAAGTTTATCTATTGTAGCCATAACACTTCCGCCAGTAGCTAACATAGGATCAATAATTAAAACTTCTCTTTTTTCAATACCTTCAGGCATTTTATAATAATATTCTGTAGGTTTTAAAGTTGTTTCATCACGATATAATCCAATATGTCCTACTTTAGCATTAGGAATTACATTAATGATACCATCTAACATTCCCATTCCTGCTCTTAAAATAGGTACTACTGCATAGTTATCTTCATTTAGCATAGCAGTTTCCATTTCCTCAATAGGTGTTTCAATAGTTACATTCTCAAGTTTAGCATCTTTAGTTGCTTCATAACAAAGAAGTGTGGAAATTTCAGTTACTAATTCACGAAATTCTTTAGTTCCCGTTTTTTTATTCCTTAAAATAGCTAATTTATGTGTAATTAATGGATGATCTAATACATTTACCTTCATTTTAAACTCTCCATAATTTTATATATTTACTATTTTATTAAATTTAATATAAAT
>JAZLLL010000211.1:0-6039 GCA_045598125.1 Methanobrevibacter sp.
GGTAATAAAAATAAAATTAGTTTGAAATTTTGTTTAAATAGTATGTTGAATGAAAGAAAATTTAAAAAAATTATGTGTTGTTTTAGAGTTATGGTGTATTAAATGGATAGAAATCAAATTTTAGTTTTATTAGCTGTTTTAGCTATTTTCATTGTTTTATTAAGTATGCGCGTATTTAATCGATTAATATTAATCATAGTTTTATTGTTAATCATTGTTTTTGTATTTTTAAAATAATTTGCATTGATTTATAGTGATATTTAAAACCTATAACTTAATTTTTAGGAGAATTAAATATGTCTGATGATTATGAGATTTCAAGATTAAAAACACCATTATCTTTTGATGATTATAAAGCTTATGATTCTAAAGGAGATAGGGTAAATTGTGTTGATTTAATTAATCATATAAATTTTTATATTGAACCTGATGGGGATTTAACTGATTCTGAAATCTTACAGTATACTCCTAAATCTAAAGCTGCTTCTAAAATTAGATTAGATCATGGTTTTGGAGATTTATATGATATATTAAACTTGAATCCATCTGTTCCTTGGATTTTAGGATTATATTATGTTTTGTTAATTTATATAACTATTCCTTATGTTTGTAAGGGTAATCGGCTTTATATGTTTATAGCTTTGATTATGTCTGTAATTCCATTATTTTATTTATCTTATAAATTTAATTTAAACAGATATATTTCAAAATATCTTAAAGCTATTGAAAATGATGATGAAACTGAAGATGAATCAAAAAGTAAAGATAGTGTTGAATTCTCTTCAAATAATGAAAGTAAAATAACTAATAAAACTCTTAGAGAGTATAAAATTGAATTTAAAGATCTTAAAAAATCCTATGAAGATAAAGAAAAAATTCTTAAAAAAGTTATTGAGAAAAGATTTGAACCTCCACAATTAACTTATGATAGATTTCTAGGCTCTGTTGATAATTGTCATAAAGTCTTTTATAATGAATTAGATAATGCTTATTCTATTATAGAATTGGACAAAGACACTTTAAGAGTAAAAAAATCACTTGATAATAAAATTAAATCATTAAAGTTAATTATTAAACAAATTGATGATTTATCTGATGAGTTAATTATTACATTTGGTTCTGATGAGTCTAATGATGAAATTGAATCTTTATTAGAAGATATTGAAAATTTAATTGCTTCTATTAAAGAGTATAAATAGGAAGATGGTTTGATGAAAAGACTTTGTCCAAAATGTGGTAATGAATTAATTTATGATGGATTGTTCTGTTCTGAATGTGGTTATAGAATACCTACAATTAAAGAAAAAACTTCCATATTTCTTAATGGTGTGTTCTTTTTAATTTTAATTCCAATTATTTTAATAATAGGGGCTGTTTTGATTTATTATAGGTAGTTTTATAGGGTTTAGTTATTGGAATTATTTTGATTTATACAATTTATTTTAATTTATTTAAAATTTTAAAATTATTAATTTATTATTTATTAGGGGGGAATAATATGGCTGAATTTTCCTTAGATGTTAATGAAATTCAAAAAGAAGTTGAAGATAGTATTAAAGTTGAAGAAGAAAAATTAGAAAACTCTAATTTAAAAGAAAAAGCAGATGAAAATGCATTAGCAATTTTTGAAGTTGATTTAGAAAATCCTAATCAAAGAGAAGCTATTTTAAGACCAATTGATAAATTTGGTATTGCAGATATGACTCGATCTTCTTCAAAAAATCAATTGTTAGCTGTAAGATTTGCGGATTTAAGTAAAACTGGAGGAGATGCTGATTCTATTGGAGTTAAATTATCTGATTTGAATAGGCAATTAAAAGATTTAGACCCGGGAAAAGTTGACTTTACTAGAAGTGGAATTTTAGGAAGTTTATTAGATCCTGTTAGAAGATATTTTGAAAAGTATGAAAAAGCTGAGACTGCAATTACAAATATTATTGGTTCTTTAGACCACAGTAGAAAAGTATTAGAAAATGATAATGTCACTCTTTTAAATGAAGAAGAATACTTAAGAGAAATTACTAATAAACTTCTTGCAAGTGTTGAATTAGGTAAAAAAATGGATGATTCTATTGAATCTCAAATTGAAAATGCAGAATTAAAAGGGCTTGAAGAAGAAAAAATCACATTTGTACGTGAAGAAGTATTGTTCCCTTTAAGACAAAGAATTATGGATATGGAACAAATGATTGTTGTAAATCAACAAGGAATTGTTTCTTTAAATGTAATTAGAAGGAATAATAAGGAACTTATTCGTGGGGTAAACCGTGCTAAAAATGTAACTGTTTCTGCACTTAGAACTGGAGTAATGCTTGCAAGTGCATTATATAATCAGAAAATTGTAATGGATAAAATTAAAATCTTAAATGAAACTACAGAAGAAATTATTCAATCTACTTCTCATATGCTTAGAGAACAAGGTAGCCAAATTCAAAAACAAAGTGCTGAAACTATGATTTCTCCAGATGTTTTAAAAACAGCCTTTGATGAAGCTATTGCAGCAATTAATGAAGTAAGTGTTTATAAAGAATCTGCACTTCCTAAAATGAAAGAAACAATTAATATGTTTAGTACAATGGCTGAAGAAGGTCAAAAAGTGGTTAATCAAATTGAAACCAACAACAATATGTTACTTGAATAAATTAAGGACTATAAGTTTACAATTAACAATTGCTTAAATAAGACTTGATATTATGAATTTCATTGCTAAAATTAAAAAATCATGGTGGATTATTTTCTCATTTATACCTTATTTAAATGGGTTGGGATTCATCTTTTTAGGAGCTAAAACCCATAATATTAATTGGATTCTTGAGGGGATTATTTATGAAATTCCTGCAATATTTATTTTTATTAATTTGTATAATAATCCAGTTGTAATTATTATGGCAGGTATTGCTATTTTAATATGGTTTGTAGCAATTATTCGTTCATTTTGGGTAGCAATTTCATTTTTTAAAGTATATGGTTAATTATAAAATTTTTTATTTTTATTTAAAAATAGAAAAATAGCTAATTTTAAATTAGCTACTTATTTTTTATTTTTTTATTTTAAATTATAATTAAAAATTAGTTAATAAGGAGTTGATTTTTATTAAAATATCTAAATTTATTATCATAATCCTCATATTTTTAATTATTATTGTTGGAGCTATATTTGTACCTCTTCTTGGATATACTGTAACATTCCACGATACTCATATTAGTTTACCTGATAAAGTGACTTTTACTAATGCAACTGATGCAAATATAGATAATAAATCTGATAGTATTTATACAATATTTTCAAGTAAAGATTATGAAGGCAAATTGTTTATGTTTGATAATCAAACAGAATTTAGGCAAGTGATTGAAGGTGTTGATTTTAGTAATATGACAGTTATTTATTCAGATGCTTCATTAAAAATTTATGAGAATAAATATTGTCCAACTTGTGTTATTTTTGCCGAAATTGATGGATATCCTTTTATGTATTCTATAAAAAGTACTAGTTATGATAAAGCATTAGAAAAGATTTATGAATTTAAAAAAATGAACCCTAGAATTAAAAATTTAGATATTTAGTTTATTTTTTTTCATTTGTATGTATATGAATTTTCATATTTTTATTTTTTTAATCTTATTTTTACTTATTTCTAAATTTTTACTTATTTCCAACAATTTTAAATATATTGTCATTAATTTTATAAGTAACTTAAACTATATATTATAATATTATAGAAATTTTAAGTATATTAAGAATTTTAATTATAATACTTATTATATAATTTATTATCAATTTTACAATATGGTGATTAATACATGGCTGAAGTATCATCAAAAGAATTATATGAATTTAAAAAAACTTTAAAAGAATTGTCTGAAAAAAAAGGGAAAGGAACAGAACTTATCTCAATGTATGTTCCTCCAGATAAACAATTAAGTGATATTGGAAAACAGATGAGGGATGAGCTTGGACAAAGTGCTAACATTAAAAGTAAATCTACTCGTAAAAATGTTCAATCTGCTATTGAAGTAATTATGCAAAGAATACGTATGTTTTCAAAACCTCCTGAAAAGGGGCTTGTTCTTTTTGTTGGAATGATTCCTAAAGGAGGTCCTGGAACAGAAAAGATGGAAACTGTTGTATTTGAACCACCTGAAGAGATTCAAACTTATTGGTATATTTGTGATAGTACTTTTTTCCTTGAACCTTTAGAAGAGATGATTGAATCTAAAGAAGTTTATGGTGTTGCAGTTATTGATAGAAATGAAGCTACAATAGCTATTTTAAAAGGTAAAAGAATTGACATTGTTGCAAATTTAACAAGTGGTGTACCAGGTAAACATAAAGCTGGTGGGCAATCACAAAGAAGATTTGATAGGGTTATTGATCAACTTGCTCATGAATTCTTGAAAAGAATTGGAAATCATATGAATGAAGCTTATTTGCCAATTAAAGATGAGTTAAGGGGGGTTATTCTTGGAGGGCCTGGCCATACTAAGAATGATTTTTATGAAGGAGATTATATGCAGTATGAAATTAAAGATAAAGTTTTAACTACTGTAGATACTTCTTATACTGGTGAATTTGGTATTAGGGAAACTATTGATAAATCATCTGATGTCTTAAATGAATTGGATGTTATTAAAGAGAAAAAACTAGTTGAAAAATTTGTTCATGAATTGAAAAAAATGGATCAAGGTTTAGCTTCTTATGGTGAGAAAGAAGTTAGAAATAATCTTCAAATTGGTGCTGTGGATACTTTATTACTTTCTGAGGATCTTAAATCTAAAAGAGTAACTCTTGATTGTACTTGTGGTTATAGGAAAGAAATTACTCAAAAAGAAGGTCAAAAATTAGAAGATTTAGTTTGTCCTAATTGTAATGAAAAATTGAGAATAGTTTCAGAGGAAGATTTAATTGAGAATCTTGCACAAATAGCTGAAAATCTAAGTTCAAATGTAGAAATTATATCTACTGAAACTGATGAAGGTATGCAATTATTCCGGGGATTTGGGGGAGTTGCAGCTATTTTAAGATATCGTGTAAAATAGATGTCTTTTTTATTTTTTTAGTTTTTTTATAAAAAAATAGTTATGTTTAGTTTTAAATATTTTTTTTTTTTTATTGAATAATGATTTATATTTAAAAAATAATTTTTTAATATTTAAAAATTATTAATACATAAGTTCTAGAGTAATAATTACTCATAGTAATAATTAAATAAATAATTGTTAATATAAAACTCTTAATCAAGCTGGTAATATGAAAATTAATGAAGAAGAAGTGTTAATATTAGGTTGTCATGAGTCTAAGGATAATATTAAAACTGCTCATGCGATTGGAACTCAAAGATTCACTTTATTAAAATTAGAATTAAAAGATGAATTAGAACTTAAAGCTCAAGATAAAATATTCATTGGAAAAAATAATGATTATGTTAAAAAAATTATTACAAATATGAATTATTATGATTTAAGCAATGATGAAAAAGATGAAGTTGAAAAAGCGATACATAATATTGTTATTACTCATCAGAATAGGTATGTTGATTTCTTTAATGAACAAAGTAAAGAAGGGAGTAAATTACATTTACTTGAGGGTATTAGTAGGAAATCCGCTATTAAAATATTATCTAAAAAAGAATTAGATGGCGATTTTAAAAGTTTTAATGATATAGAAAAAAGAATTAGTGGAATTAATGATGTTGAAGATTTAATATCAAAAAGAGTATTATATGAACTAATTGAACAGCCTCAAATTAAAAAAGGAAGGCCTGTTTATTTATTTGTTAATGCAAAAAAGGGAAATATTAAAAAAGAGAAAAAATTAAGTAATTTTGAAGAAGATGATTCTTTTTTCCTTGAAAAACTTAAAAAAGAAGGTATAATTGAAAATTTTAATAAAAAATTAAGATAAATTCTAATAAAATTATAAGATGTAATTATCTTTTTATTAGTATTAGAATAGTTCTCTTTTTCTTTTAATTTATTTTTTTAATCAGGATATTTTATTGTTTTTCCAGATATTTTTTTTATTTTTTTAGATATTTTTTT
>JAZLLL010000212.1:0-11157 GCA_045598125.1 Methanobrevibacter sp.
ATTGTTTAATAAGATTATTATTTTTTAGATTATCTGAAATTTCTCCATTTAATAATCCAATATAATCATCATATTCTATATTTTGCATATCTAAATAACTTAATAAAAGATTTTGATCTTCAAAAATAATATCTTTATCAAATTTATTGTCAAACCATGTATTTACCCTATTTTTAAAGTGTTCAGCTAATGAAGGGTTAGTTTTTTTCTTTCTTAAAAATAAAACTACAGTATTTGTACCTGTAGCACCAAATGTCCCACTAGGTAATTCAACTATACTTATAATATCAAAATTTGAAAGAATTATTTCTCTTGTTTTAACATATAAACTATCACCAATAGTTAGAATTGAAGCAGGTAATATAATACCTGCAACTCCACCATCTTTTAATAATTGTTTAGCTCTTTCAACAAAGAATGTTTCAATAGAGTTATTAGTTAAATAAGTATTTTTATTTATTAGAGAGAATAATTCATACATTTCTCTTTCTTCATCACTTAAAGTTTCTAAAAATCCTTTAACAGAAAATGGAGGATTAGCTATTAAAATATCATAAGAGTTATCTTCAATATTATCATTAATGGCTAAAGCATCCCCATAAATAATATTAATTTCATCTTGACCATACATAAATGCAGAAACTTTAGAAACTTTAGATAATCTATACTCTTTTTCAATACCATAAATTCCAGAATAATAATCTGGCAATTGTTCTTCATTTAAATAATCTTTTAATTGACTTGCATATTCATTTAAGAAGTGTCCTGCACCACAAGCATAATCAATAACTTTAGGTGGTTCATCAGAATTTTTAATAATTTCTTCTAAAGGTAATGAAGAAACAATGAATCGAGTAATGGGTAATGGGGTAAAAAATTGTCCTTCATTCTGTTTAACACCATCATCCAAAAACCCTTCAAATAAATCTCCTAAAAATTGATTCTGTTCATCAGTTTTTAATTTAATATCCTGAAACATTCTTACAATTTTAAGCAATACTTCAGAATTTTGTTTAAATAATTTCTCATTATGTACATCTATAAAAGCAAAATCATTATTAGTAAAAAATTTAAGTTCTCTGAAATAGGACATAACAGTATCTTTAGTTGCATCAGGATCATTTTTAAAAAGTTTAAATGCATCATTTAATTGATCATTATCAATATAAGTAACTTCTTCATTCAAGAATTTCTGCATTCCATCTTTATACAATTTTTGAAGTCTGTCTTGTAATTGATAATAATCATCATATGCAATACCCTTCCAATTAAATTCTAAACTATTAGGATGTTGAATTTCATCAACAATTTTCGCAAGAAAAATATTGACTAATTTATCAAATGCATTTTCATGACTAGAAACATTATGTTGTCTTAAAATTGTTGTAAATTCACTATACTTTTTCTGAGTATCTTCAAAACTAAGTGTTTTTAAATCATTAATTGTATAAAATTTATTAAATTCATAAGGAGCAATTCCTTCTTCAAAAATCCCAGTTTCTTCAAATTCACAACCATAAATTTCTTTCCAAACAGCATATAATTCTTTAAAACTACTTGCATCTTTAAATCTCTTAATTTTATTAGGTTTTAAAGTTTTCAAATATTCTTCATTATCTTTAATTGTAATTATTTTATTATAATATACTACTTTATTATCTTCGATATTTGAAGTATATAAACACAAGTACTGAGTATTTCTTACTTGTTGAGCATAACTAAATAATTGATCACCATTAGCTTTTGTTTTATTCCAAGCATTTTCATACTCTGCACCATATGTTTTACATTCTATAATCAAATATTCTTGACCCTGATTATCTTTAACTAAGATGTCTGCTTTACCACCAGATGCTCCTCTACCTAATTGCCACTTAGGTTCTAATTCAATATTTTTAGCAGCATACCCTTTAGATAATAATCTAGTAACACACTCCAATACAACAAAATTTTCAGGATTTGAAAAATTGGAAGTAGTTTTATCATGAACTTTTAAATCATTAGGATAAATTATTTCATCATTAACTAAATCAACTTTAAGAGTAGAATTATCAGAAAATGTTTTATAATATGTTCTACCCTCATGAGAATACTTAAGTAATTTTAGTAATAATTCAATATCTTCTTTTTCAATCATTTTAAACCCCGTGTTTTTATTCTTTATAATTTTTAATTTGACAAATTAGAATTTGTCTTCCTAAGAAGACGATAAAATAAAGAATTATTAAATATAATAAAAAATAAGAAAATTATTCTTTAACTATTTTACTTAATAATCTAATAATTTCTTCATTTTGTTTTATTAAAGTTTCATTTTGTTCTTTAATTTCATCTAATTTATAACTACTTATAGCTAATATATTACCATTAATCTTATCTAATCTACCGATGCCTCCAACATATGCGGAGTAGATTTTTTTAGCAATTGGTAAATCTTTTTGATATTGTAAGTTTAATTTAGTTGCTTTATCATTAATTTTTGCTTTTTCTTGATCTTTTTTACTCATATCTTTTTCATTTAATTCTTTATATTCTTCACTAACTGTGCTTGAATTAAGAATTTTTTCAATTTCTTCACTATTAACATTTTCTTTAACAAGATTAATAATTTCTTGTTTACAATGGTCTAAAGTCAAACTATTATATTTAGATTCATTTTTAAAGATTAATTCTTGAAAATATGCAAAACAATTATTAGGTGTTTTATATCCTAAATCAATATACTCATTAATAACTTCTAATAAAAATCCTTCAGGATATCCCCAATGCGATTTATCTATTTGTAATTTATCTAAATTAGTTTCTTCTTTACTACTAAATAATCCCATAAAATTACCTCCACATAATTATGTAATAATTTATTATTTAATTAATAAAAATATTTGTGTAAAATGATTAAGAATTTTACATTTATTCTGTAAATGTGCTGTAAAATTAAAAAATTATAATCAAAAAAATAAAAATAACTTAGGACAACAAATAATAATTTGTATGTTAAACTCATTCCAATTTCCACTTTTTATTAAGTAAATAATAATTTAATGTGTAATAAAAAAATAGAAAAAAGTAATACTAAAATTAAAAAATAAAAAAAGTAATGATTAATTAATCATACTTTTTCATACCCTCTTCTAAACCTATTCTAATCTTTTCAGAAACACCAAGAGCATCTACAGCTAATTGAGGCCCAATATGTAAGATTGTATCACCAGGTTTAGAATATTTAAAACAAAGTTCTGCTCCTTGCTCAATAGTCTCAGTACTTACTTTAATTGCATCAGAATCTTTTGCACCTTCAAGTAATTCTAAAGCAGCACCCATATCCACTTTTTGAGTAACTTCACTAAAACCCGTAGCTATCATAACTTTAGCATATTTACCAATAAGTCTACCAGTTTCAATTTTATCTCTTTCAGTCACTGTATCAAAATTATCAAGAAGAATTACAAGATTTCTATCTTTAAGGAATTCAAGAGTTGAAGAGATACCTTCAAGAATAAAAGAACAATCAAAGAAAACTTCTCTCCCTTTAAACTCACCTTCATATTCCATATGAGCTGAAATACCTTTAAAATTAGATAATCCTTTTTTAATATCTTCAATAGCTATTCCATAAATCATTGCAATAGCTGTTGCAGCAAGACCATTTTCATAATAATAACTTACCATATGAAAATCAGATGTGAATTTTCCACTGTATATTTCATCATTAATTTTATGACAATACCCTATATCAATAGCTTTTTTTGGACTTCCAGCAATGAAATTAACTATTTGATTTTCACCAATAACTATTTCTTCTTTATTTACTAATTTATCAAAATATTTCCCATATTTTGCATTATCATAATCAGGTAAATCACTTACCATTGAATAGAAAATAGCATCTTTTCTTATATCTTTAATTATATCTTTACACTGGATACTTGTAATAAAAGACTCACTGTGTTTGGTAATAAACATTTTACGTCCAATATATTTTTCTTTTGAACCACCAAACTCAGATAAATGATCATCATAAATATTAACTAAAACACCAATCTTTAAGCTTAATTCACCCATCAAACCTGCAGTTCCATGAGGAAGTTCTAAAATAGCTATGTCTGCCTTGTTAGGAAGTCCTTTAACAATACCATCAACAATAACTTCACTTACAAGATTTTGAGTGATTGAAGAACATAACCAAATATTATAACCTGCTGCTTTAAAAATCTCACCAGTCATATGAGTAGTACTTGTTTTACCTGCTGTACCAGTAATTCCAATAATATCAATATTAATTAAACTATCTGCAAGATGAGAAAAATCTTCATTAGTAAAAATAGTTAAACCCCTTTTCTCGATTTCTTCATAAATAGGGGCTGTTTTTGGAATACTTGGTGCTAAATAAATAGTGTCAAAACCATCTAAATCTACAGTAGATTGACCTAAATCAAGTTCTACACCCTCCTTTTCCATGATTTTTAAATGGTGTTGAAAATCAGTGTGAAAATCTTTAAGTTCTTTTCCATCTGTGATTTTAACTTTATGACCTACATGATTTAATAAACGTGCCACAGGACGACCCGCATTTCCTGCACCAATAACTATACAATTCATAATCTTCCCTCACTTAGCTATTCAAAGTCTAATAAATTTTCAATATCATTATAAATTACTTTTAAACCACACATTGATGGAACATAATTAGCTGCTTTAGCTGAATTAACTCCAATAACTTTATAACCCATTTGTTCAATTGGAGCTACTACCATACAAGTATCAAGAACAATATGTCCTCCAGCTTCTTCAATAATTTGAGTATAACCCATCCTATCAGCAGCAGCTTTTACACTAATTGATGAACAAATCCATAATTCATTTCTAATCTTTTTACCTTTAACAATTTCAGCAAGTTCTTGAATTTCTTCAAGAGATGCATGAGGACAACCTAAACACACAAGATCAGCATAGCCTTCTGCAGTAGATAATTTTTCTCTTGTTTGTTTAATATCATTAGCAGTAAGTGTAATCCTATCTTCTACATTTTCTATTTCTGCTTCAGAGTATTCTGGAGTAATATCTTCAACATGATACAATGCAACTGCACCAGAAGAAGCAAGAGCAGCACCAAGAGCTTTAAGATTAGAATTAGATACTTCATTAGTTTTATTAGCTAATTTAAAATAAGGAATTCCATCTTTAACAATTTTACCAACTGCATAACCTAAAGCACCGAAATCTGCTCGCTCAAGTTTATCTTCAACTTCAACAACTAAAGTCGCTTTCCTATTTTCTTCAAAATGATAACCATATAAAGGAGTTTTACCAATAATCGCTGCAGCTAATGCACCAGGACCTCCTTCACGATTAGTTCTTGCACCAATTACAGAGTTAACATAAGCAACAGCAGAAGATTCAGACCAAGACACATGATCTTTAAATCTTGGAACATTACCAATTAAATAAGGAGTGCAAGTACAAGTATTACTAATTCCAAGAGCACTATAAGCATTACAAATATCAATTTGTTTATGAGCAAAATCAACTGGAAAACCAAAATCTTGCCAATTATCAAGGTCAGTTCCAGCTGGATTAAGAGTAGCTGAAATAGTAGATATTCCACTTTTATCATTAATAGTACCATTTTTATTATAAATAATTTCAGCACCCTTTGCTAAATCTTGAAGATATTCAAGTCCTGCTTCACCTATAGTTTTATAAGATACACCTGATACTTGTGCAGATTTAATATCTACAAATTTCTCTGCACCATAAATATCTCCTAAAGCAATAAGAATATCCATACTTTTTCTAATAGTTTCACCATATTCACCATTAGCCATTTTTTCTTCTTCTTTAGTTAAAAACATAAAATTCCCCATATTGTAATTAAATAAGTAATTGTAAAATTAATTTAAACATTATATTAATTTAATTTATCTTATTTATTTATATAATTTAAAAATAATAAATATTTGCTTTAAAATTAGAGTTTAGATAAAAAAAATATTAAAAAAATAATTTTCAAAATAAAAGATTAAAATTTTAGATAAAAAAATATTAAACTAAATTAGAAATATGTAAAAATTTTAAAATTATTTTAAAACTAAAAATATAAAATTATTAATAATTTATGAAACAAATTTAAAATCATGTACTGTCCGAAATGTGGAAAAATAGTTGATGAGGGAGTTAAATTTTGTCCATATTGTGGAGAATCACTTATAAAAAGTGAAAATAAACCTTTTAATAATAGTTCTACTAATAAAAGTTCCACATCTACTAAGATAAATAAAAAAGACGGTTTTTTTAAAAATATAAGCACTAAAAGAAAATGTTGTTATGTCTTTATCATTCTTTTAATATTATTTGCAATAGTTTATATTCCTTATGTAATTCAATATAATGAAAATCGTGAAGATATATTTAGTTTTCATCAAGATGAATTAGATGCTTTAGATATTGATGGAGATGGTTATCTTACATTTGATGAAGCTAAAGAATATGGAAACAAAACCCCCAAATCAAAACTTCAAGAATTCTTTAATATTTTTGACCATAATAAAAATGGTCTGCTAAAAGGAGATGAATGGGATAAATTTAGATATGCTGTTTATGAGTATGAACATCCTCCTATTAAAAAAACACAAAAGAAAAATAGTAATTCTAGTCCTAGTTCCATCTCTTCTAAATCAAGTTCAGACTATAGAAATAGAACTTCACCAGAATATGAATTATGGGAAGAAGAAGAAATTGTAGAGTACGATAAATATGGTAAACCTGTTTATGTCTGTGTTTATTATACCTCAGGAGATAAATATTTCGATCCAGGAGTTTATACTGCTATAGGAAATGAATATTCTGGATGGGATTATGAATATGAAGGTAGTAATTGGCGTTCTATGTTTAATTAAATAAATTTTTAACTACCTAATATTTATTCTAAAAAAATAGTCTAAAATTGACTAATTTTTAGAAAATTATTACATTTTAAAGGATTAATCTAAAAACATTGAAATTTTAAAAAAGTATTTTAAAAGTAAAGTACATAATTTATATATTAACGATTATTTTATTATAAATTGGATGGAGTATTATGAATCTTGATAAATTAATTGGAAATACCCCAATGATAAAAATTAATTATGAATATGAAGGGAAAAAAGGGAGTGTATACACTAAACTTGAATTCTACAATTATTCTGGAAGTATAAAAGACAGAATTGCATCATACATAATTGAAAAAGAAAGAACAAATGGTAACTTAAAAGAAGGACAAACAATTGTTGAAGTTACAAGTGGAAATACTGGAATATCTTTTAGTGCAATTGGAGCATTATATGGACATGAAGTTCATATTTTCATGCCTGATTGGGCATCAATCGAAAGAAGAAATATTATGGAAATGTATGGTGCACATGTTCATCTTGTATCTAAAGAAGAAGGAGGATTTAAAAGAGCTCTTGAACTTGCAGAAGAATTTGCAGAAGAAATTGGCGCATATAGACCAATGCAATTTGATAATCCTTTAAATGTAGAAGGCCAGTATAATACTACAGGTAAAGAAATTTTAGATACTATTCCGGATGTAGGTGCTTTTGTTAGTGGAATTGGAACTGGTGGAACCCTTATAGGTATTGGTAAAAGATTAAAAGATAATAATCCTAATTTTAAATTATATGCTCTTGAACCAAGTACATTATCTATTCTTAAAATGGGAATGGAAGAGGGTAGCCATATGATTGAAGGTATTGGTGATGATTTTATCCCCTCTATTCTTGAACAGGATTTAATAGATGATATTGTCTTAATTCATGACTATGATGCTATTAATATGTCAAGAAGAATAGCTAAAGAATTTGGTTTAGGTATTGGTATTTCTGGTGGAGCAAACTTCTTAGCAAGTGTTTTAATGTATGAAGAAGGAGTTAAAATAGCTACTGTCTTCCCAGATGATAATAAAAAATACCTTAGTACAAAATTATCTGAAAAAATCGATACAAATCCAGAATTAATTTCCAATAAAATTAAACTCATTGACTTTGAAGTAATTTAAACACAACAAACTTAATAAATAAACATATTAAAATTAGTAATTTAAACAATTTTAAAGTTACTAAACTTTAAAAAATTCTCTATTTTGAGAATTTTATTTCTCTTTTTTATTTATTGTTTTTTTTTAATTTGCTTTTAAAAACAGTTCATTGAATATTTATAAAAATATCTTTTTTAAAAATTAGTATTTTAATGAAAAAATAGTAAAATAATTCTTTCTTTTGTAAATTAAAAATAATAAAAATAGTTTAAAAAATTAATAATTAATAGAAAAGATTCTATTAATTATTTAATTGATACTCAATCATCTCATCAACTAAGTGTAAGAATTGATCTTTAGCTTCATAAGGAATCATTGCTCCAGCAGCAATATCATGGCCTCCACCTTGACCACCGAAATTAGCTGAACATTCCGCTAAAACTTTACCTAAATCAACTCCACGCTCCACCATAGGACGTGTTGTTCTACCAGAGATTTTAATATCTTTATGAAGTCTTGATAATCCAAAAATTGGTTTATCATCTCTTAGAATCCTTGCAGACATTCCTACACCCGCAATAGTGCCCATAATACTTTTTAAAACTTTATCTTCACTATAGAGATATTGAATAGAATTTAATTGGACTGCACCTTCACGATTTATCCATTCAAATCCTTTAGTAAGATCATTTCTATAGTCAGATTGGAGTTTTAAAGCAGATTCTAATGAGTCCTTACGTTCTCCAAGAGTTATACTTAAACCTAAACCAAATTCCTTATTTTTACCACATGCATCTAAAATAGAAGCATATTCTTCTAAATCCTTAAGTTCTGGAGATTCCTTAGGGACAGTATAAACATCACCAAATATTTTCGGATTAATTTTTACAAGTTCATCCTTAAGAACATCTTTTTCCTCATTTTCTAACTCATAAAATGGAATTCCATATGAAATACCCATTTTATCAAGTAATTCTTGAGTAGCTTCAAGATTTCCAGTTAAACCTGGAAGAGGAGGATTTAAAGTATAAGCTATTGATTTATATAAAGGTTCTTTTGATTTAGATACAATTTTTAAACCTTCATGAATTTCTAGATTTCCTGAATCTAAAGCATCTTTTAAAATCAAACGATTGATACCAGTAAATTTATCAGGACATTGCATATCACCAAATGCACCAACAAGTGCAAGGTAAGCAAGATGTTGTTTATTCATATCTTTAACAACTAAATAGCTAGAACCTGCACCAGATAAATCTTTACTCCCATCAATTCCAAACAAGTGTGGATTAATATGAACAAGATTATTTTTAGCTTCAATATCAGAAGGTTGGTGGTGATCTGCTACAATCACATCTCCTTTAAGAGAATTAAGATATTTTATACAAGCACTTCCCATATCAGAAAATATGTATAATTCATATTTTTCAGAAGCAAGTTCTTTTATAACATCCATTTTAAGACGAGGAACAATAGTAGTGTGGAATTGTCCTCCTTCTTCTTTGATAGCATTGGCTATTACACCAGCTGCTGAGAGTCCGTCAGCATCATTATGAGAAATTAATCTAATAATATTTCCTTTTTCAATATGCTTTTTAAGCATATTACAAGCTTCACTAGCTCTATTTAACAAGGAGTGCTGCTTTGACTGGATCGTATCTCCATCCTTCAGGCATTTGTCCGTTATCAGAGTAGTATTTACCTAATCTACGGATTCTGGATTCAATAATAGTTAATCCTCTTTTACCGTGAAGATCTTTTGGATTTTCATTTAAGTGGTCTCTGATGTTAACCGCTCTTCTGATTAAATTCATTATATCTTCAGGATATTCTTCTGCTTGGTCGTTTTCTTTTAATATTTGAGTAATTTTTTTACCAGTTACTTCTTTGACACTAGGAATTCCGTATTGGTCTCTTAAAATTACACCAATTTGACTTGCAGATTTACCTTCTCTTTTAAATTTTACAATAAATTCTTCGATTTCATCATCAGAGTACATAATCCATTCTGGTCTTGCCATAAATAATATCTCCATTAAATTTTTTTATTTCCAATTTTAAAAAGCTAAAACTAATAAATATCCAAATAGAACTTTAGTTAAAACCTTTTAAATTCTCATAAATTATATGTTTCCATATATTTATAGTAAGGTCCTTTGTAAAATAAGTTAAATTAAGCTCGAATAGCTAATCTAAAAAAATAGTTAACTAAAACTAAATTAAATAAAATAGCTAATACTTAATTAATTATTTTAAATTCAAAAACTAGAAAAAACTTTTTATTTGGTACGAACAATTATTCATTATCTTGATTAATATACCAATTAATGAACTGTTCTAAAGAGTTTCTTCTATGTGAGATGTGGTTTTTCTCTTCAGTTGTGAGTTCTCCAAAAGTTTTACCTTCTTCAGGTATTAAAAATATTGGATCAAAAGCAAATCCGAGATTTCCTTTCTCTTCAAGAGCTATCTGACCTTTAACACGCCCTAAAAAGACCTTGGGCTCAGAATTGGGAGCGCAATACCCAATAACTGACCTGAATTCAGCGTATCGGTCATCTACTTTATCCATAAGTTTTAATATATTTTGATTTCCAAGAGAATCTTGTACATAATGTGAATAAGTTCCTGGAAAACCATTTAAAGCTCTTATGAACAAACCAGCATCTTCAACTATCACAGATTTATTTAATTTTTCACAAGCATACTTTGCACCGAATTTTGCTACTTCCTCAAGACTTTCTTGAGGTTCCATATAACCTAAATCAATATGCTCGAGTTCTACACCGAACTTTTGAAAAATTTCTTCTGCTTCTATAACTTTATGTTCGTTACCAGTAATAAATGTTATCATATTTTTAATTATAAATTCCGTTTTTATATAGTTAACTACTAAAAATTAAAAATAGTTAACTACTAACAATCCAAATATTTTTTAAAAAATAGGAATATAATTCTAAACATGTTTAAAAATTATAAATAAAGTAAATGAATTTGTCCGTCTTGTAGAAATTGATATTACTGTTAATGAGTTGAAAGAAAAATTACTAAAAATTTCAAAAAATCTAAGAATAGTAAACAATCATAATGTCAAAAATATTAAATCTGTTGCTTTTTGTGCAGGCTCAGGAAGTGAATTT
>JAZLLL010000213.1:0-5961 GCA_045598125.1 Methanobrevibacter sp.
AATATAATAAAAAAATTAAAAAAGTAATAAACTAAAAAAAATAAATTAAAAAAAAAAATAAAAAAGTAAAAAAACTAAATTTTTCTCATACCAAAAAAATTTATAGCTTGAATTAAATCAATGAATGATTCAAGTTCATGTTCAATAACATCCTCTTCAGACATCCCACTACTTAATTCTCCATCTACACTTAATGTATCTGGACCATATCCAACAATCCTATTAATACCATCCTGACTTAAAATTCTTTCAGCATCCATTTGATGAACAAAAGCACGTCCTGGAAGAATAACACTTTCCTTAACATCAACTAAATCAATACTTTCTAAATCTTCTTTTGTCATAAGACATGCAATATCCTTTTTAGTAGCTATTACATTAACATCAGGAGCATCAATTTTGTCAAAAATTTTACTTATAAATGGTTCTGCAATTTTAGAAGTTAAAATAGTTGCTTCACCAGTCACTTTAGGTAAAATTTCTAAAAACTCCTCATATTCGGGATTAGATAAGATAAATGGAGATTTAATAGTTGGATCTCCTAATGGAGTTCCAGTAACTCTAAGATTATATTCCCTATTAATCTCTTTAACAAGTTCCTGAAATTCCAAATATTCATGAGGAACAATACCTTCAATTATAGGTTCATTTCTTAAAATTAATCCATTATCATAACTATTTGCAAACCGCATCATCATAAATGCTTTTGCACCCCATTCTTCTAGTTTTTCACAAGTATTCCTTAAAACAACCCCATCATTTACTCCAGGAATTATAACTGCTGCAGCATGCAAATCTACATTTTCAGCAAATAGTTTAGCTGCCTTAAGAGATTCCTCTGGACTTTTATCACCCATCCATTCTTTTCTAAGACTAGCATCAGCTGCAAATAAAGTATAAGTTACTTCATCAACTCCTTGATTGATAAATTGCGTTGCTATATTTCCATCATCAATACCTTTTCCACTTGTATAACCTAAATGAATTGGTAATTGCCATTGATTTAAAGTAGCTATCAAATCTTCAAGGTAAGGATAACAACTAACATCCCCACCCCCACTTATATTAATTTTAAGATTATTATCTCTAATTGGATTCATCAATAAAGTAGATTGAACTTGATTAATCACAGCGAAAAGTTGTTGAAATTCTTTACCTGACTCTTGAACACCTTCTTTACACCTAGAACATCCAATTTTATTTGGAGGACAACTACTACAACCTAATGCATCAATAGGTTTAACCTTTTTAAAATAACAATATTTACAAAAACCTCTACAATCTTTTCCAGGAACTCCTCCAAGATCAGCTATAACTTGCATATTAATCTCCTTTAGAATATAAATCAAATAATAAGTAAACTAATTAGTTTATTAAAGAACTTTCATTTAATAATTTTATAAGAATATAATCATACATATGAGATTTAGTGATTTCTGATATCTCAGATAATTTTTTATCACCAATACTCACATTTTCAATTTCCTCATGATATTTATCATAATTTAATTTTACTCTTAATCCATCAAGTTGACTAGTTACAGGAGTTGGAGAAAAAACATTTTTAATAGCTGAAACTTGAGATTCAATTTCATTTTTAACTAAAATAGAAGGAAGAATTGGAGGATCTTGAGAAATTTCCTTTTTACGTTTTTCTAAAAGTTCTTCAACCGTTTTAACCAATTCTTTTAATGCTCTTATATTTTCCCCTCTTTTTAATCTACGAGGAATTCTACCCAAACCTGAAACATATGCATCAACCCCAGGTAATTCATTAACATCTATTTCAGGAGCTCCAGTAACAATAACAGGAATATTAATATCATCATAAAGATAAGATTTATCTAGAATACATTGTTTAAAACTTCCCAATGCAAAAATAGCTATATCATGCTCTTCAATTAAAGCTTTTTCTTCTTCACTAATACCTGCAGTACCTTTACCATGACCTCGTGCTAAACCTACCATATTATCTTTAGCACCATACCTTCTCAAGTATTCAGAAATATCACAAGCAGCATGTGGAAGATGATGTCTAGCAAGAGTTGGTGATACAATAGCTATTTCTGAACCTGCCATAGGTGCAACAGAAAGTTCTCCTAATAATTCTTTAGACTTTTCTTTAATTATATCAACATCATCCATAGGAACTGCCATATTTAAAACAAGCTCCATTTGTAAAATATTAGATTGAAGAATAAAACCACCCAAATCCTCAATGAGTTCTTTCATTTCTTCACTTTTATGAATACCTCCAGTGTATGTTAATGTTTGATACATGACAAATCATCTCCCATATCTTTATTAAAAATCATATATTTACTGATTCCAAAATGTATTGTGTTTTAGAAAAAAATTAAAATCATACTACTTAACAAAGTCAATAAAAAAATTATAATATATCGATGAATAATAAATAATTATAATAATTGAATAATCTATAAATTAAATCTAATTAAATTAATTATATTCAAATCTATATCTCTTAATATATTAAATTTATTAATAGTTTATTCACATTAAATCATGAACTTCATTTATTATTTGATAATTTTATTAAAAATATTTATTATTAAATTACTTATTACATTATACAATTTTATTATTTGTATAAATTATTAATTTTATAACCATTATTCCCTTTTTAAATTTTTAAATAAAAAAGAATAGCGATCAACGACCCTAACTAAAGGATCTTTAGAAACATTAGAATGAGTTGGAATCTCTATGAATATCAAATTTTCTTTATTTATTTTATTAAATTCAATAACCTGAGATTTAAGATAATCTGGGAATATAACATAGTTAAAAGAATTATCTTCAACAATATCACAACCCATATCTTTAACAATATCTTTTAAAAATTCAGAATATACCTTAACTTTCTTATATTTATTCCTTTTTTTAAATTCTTGATTTAATAATATACCTTTAGATACCCCATCATATTCACTATTGCAAAAATATTCTTTAAAAAAAGAATCATTAAGACAATATTCTTTAAAAATAGTTAAAATATCTTCTTCAGAAATCTTTGTTTCTATTAACTTATTTTCATAAAAATAATCTGTAAGTTTTAAAATACTCTCTTTAATTTGAGAAAAAGTATTTAATTTAATAGCTATTGAAGGCATTTTAACTTTACTTTCAGATAATAAAATAGCTAAATCTCCTTCTTCATCATCAGGATATTTATTAACTTTAAATTTATCTAATCCTGCGATTTCAACAATTTTTTTACACATAGGAGTTGTAACAACAATCATATAACCACACAATAAAAAAAATAGATTAAACTAAAATAGACAACTTATACCAATATCAATTATTAATTTTATTAAAAGTTATTAATAACTATAAGTATATATACATTATTACTTTAAATAATAATATTATCAGAAGACAATGAATAAATAATATAACTTATAATATATTTAATAATTTATAATATATCTTAAATTTATAATATATTCTTATATATTAATTAATGAATTATTATATCTTAATTAATAAAATTTTTAGAAAAATCTATGAGGGATAATGTTGAAAGTAAGTTTAAGTTTAGAAAAAACTTGTAGTGAAGATATTAGTATTGTAGTAGATTCACTTAGAGCAAGTACAACAATCACAGTTGCATTCAACAAATTCAAAAAAGTCATTCCTTGTTTTACACCAGAACAAGCTAAAAAATTATCAAAAAAATATAATGCCGTCCTTGCCGGTGAAAGAACTGGTGCCATAATAGATGGATTTGATATTGGAAACTCCCCCGTTGAAATTCAAAAATATAAAACAGAAAAAGATAATTTAATTTTAACTACAAGTAATGGAACAAGAATTATAGAACCTATGACCTCAACAGTTTTAATAGGAACTTTAACAAATTGTAAAGCTGTTGCAGAAGTTGCTGTTGAACTTGCAAAAAATCATATTGATGTGGTAATGGCAGGATTTAATAAACAATTTGCAATAGAAGATTTTATAGGTGCAGGACATATCCTTTATTGGATTGAAAAAGAATTAGAAAAAGAAAATAAAACTACTGAAGATGATGGAAAAAATTATTGGAAAGAACTAGATGGACTTACAGAATATGCAAAAGCAGCAATCCTTGCAAGTAGAGATAAAAAAGTATACGAAAATGCAATAAGGAATAGTAGATCTGGAAAAAGATTAACTTATTTAGACTATAGTGAAGATGTTGAATTTTGCATGAAAGAAAACATTAGTAAGAATGTTGCAATTTATAAAAACGGAATATTAGAATTATACAAAAGTAAATAGTTATAAAAAGAAGGTTAAAAATGCGTAGAGAATGTTTAAAAATAATCGGTACTGCCCATGTATCCCAAGAGAGCGTAGATGAAGTAAAAGAAACTATATTAGAAACCCAACCAGATGTAGTGGCTATTGAATTAGATAAAGGAAGATACACTCGTTTAATGCAAGAAAGAGCAGGTATCGAAGTAGATGATACTATTTCAGTCAGTAAAATCATTAAAGAAAATAAAGTAGGAGTATTCATAGTTACAAGTATCTTATCTTATTTTCAAAACAAAATAGGAGCTGATGTAGAAGTTGCACCAGGATCTGAGATGATAAGTGCAATTGAAGCAGCAGAAAAAGTAGGGTCTAAAATAGTTTTAATAGATAGAGATATCAATATAACTTTACAAAGAGTATTAAATAAAATGACATTGAAAGAGAAATCTAAATTTATATTTAGTTGCATAAGCTCTATTTTTGTATCTGATGATGAAGAAATTGATATTGAAGATTTGAAGAAAGAAGATACTATTGAAGAGATGATGGGTGAATTTAAAAAGATTTCACCAGGATCTTATGATGCATTAGTTAATGAAAGAGATGCATATCTTGCAAGAAACATATTAAATATTGAAGAAGACTATGTTATTGCAGTTGTTGGTGCAGGACACAAAAAAGGAATTAATAAATATTTAGACAATCCTGAAACTATTCCTCCAATGGTTGAATTAATAAATACGGATAAAAAAGGAGGAATTCCTTGGATTAAAATAATATTAGCATTAATACCTCTATCTTTTATCATGATATTTTTTCTTGCTTATTTAAAAGGAATACAGATTGGAAATGATATTTTAGAATTTGTTTTAATTAGTATGGCCATGGGATTTTTAGGGTCTCTTTGTTCAGGATCTAAAATAAAATCTGCAATTATTGGAGCTATTGCTGCACCTTTTACAATAATTCATCCTTTACTTGCTGCAGGATGGTTTTCAGGACTTGCTGAGGTTAAATTTAGAAAAGTTAGAAAAAGAGATATTAATAACTTAAATGATATACATAGCTTAAAAGATCTATGGAATAATAACATATTCAGAATCTTACTTGTAGTTATTGGAACAAATATTGGGGTTAGTATAGCTACTTTAATAATATTACCATCAAAAGTTTTTATTCCACTATTTTTTAAACTATTTGGAGGATAAAATATGTATCTAATATTCAGATGTGACTGTGGAAGAGTTTTATATGCAAGAAAAGGAGTAGCTACACGAAAATGCACTTGTGGAAAAACAATAAAAGTTAAAGGTCGGAGAATACTTAAAAAAGTAGAAACTGCACGAGATGCTTCAGAAGCAGTTCAAGAAATGCAAGCAGAAATTTATGGAAATAGTGTGTTTAGAACTGCAAAAGAACTTAAAGAAGATCATCTGCAAAGTAAATTAAATAAATTATATTAATTAAATTATATAATAAATAGATAAAATAAAGTATATTAAACTATTAATTTATCATATAATCCAAATTTAATTAAAAGTGAAAGAGATATAAATGAAAATATATAAATATAAATCTAGTTTGATTATTTAAATTATATAATTAATATATAATTATTAAAATCTAAATTAAAGGATAAATAAAAATGAATAACACAATTTTAACACTAGAAATTATATTAATAATAATATTAATATT
>JAZLLL010000214.1:0-5496 GCA_045598125.1 Methanobrevibacter sp.
AGATAGGTAATAAAAAACTAAACTTAAATATTAAAATTAATATAGTACTTATTAAATAAAATTATATATAATTAAAGGAGGAGCTCAACTATGGTATATAATTCTAAAAACAATAAAGAAAATGGACTTTTACTAAAAGAAAAATTTGGATTAACTGAACTTCCTGTTGCTATTAAATTTATTAAAAGAGAATCTGATGTTCCAGATAGTATTCCAAAAATTAATGAAATGCTTAGACATTGTGAAATGGTTAAAAAAGCAGCAGCAGGAGAAATATTCTACAGTACTGATGCTGAACAAAAATGTAAAGGTGGAGCAGGTGCAATTCATATAAATAAAGAACCAGTTCCAGAAAAAATCTTAACTGGAGAGTTTTATTATAACTTAGGAAGATTTGAATCTAAGGAGGCAGGAAAAAAAGTTGCTGATGAATTGCCAAGAATTAAAGAATTTAATGAAGTAATTGTTTATGCACCTCTTGAAAAAGCAGATTTCGAACCTGATGCACTTATAATTATTGCAAAACCAGTACAAGGTATGAAACTTGCTCAAGCTATTGTTTATAAAGATCAAGCAAGAGTAAAAGGTGATTTCGCAGGTATTCAATCATTATGTGCAGATGCAGTAGCAAGACCAATTTTAACTAAAACCCCAAATATTACTTTAGCTTGTGATGGTTCTAGAAAATATGCTGGTATTAAAGATGAAGAAATCATTATGGGTTTTGCAAAAGAAAATATAAATGGTTTAATTGATGCTGTAAAAAATTTATATAAAGAAGAATAATTATATCTTCAGTTTAATTAACACTGTAAAAAAAAATTATATAAAGAAGAATAATTATATCTTCTTTTTACTTTTTTTTAAAAAAAAATAATAAAATTAATTAATATAATGATTAATAATTTAATAAAATCAATAAATTAATAACATATTATAAAATTAATTAAGGAACTGAAATATTATTAATCATATCCTTATTTTTATTACAGAAACTTCTGAAATCACATGCATCACATGTTCTTTTATCACCATCTGCTTTCCAAGATTGCTTAATAGGATTACCGTCGATTTCTTTTAAAGTAGCTGTTTCAATTTTATCAACTACATCATCAAATTCTTTTAATGAATCCTCAATTAAATCATTCTCAATAGTTATAATTCTAATTGATCTATCCATTTTAAATTTATCAGATAAATCTTTATGAATTGGTAAATCTTTTTTACTATCCCAATTTAAAAGAATATTTAAATCTCTTTTGGATGCTTTAACATCAGTATTCCAATTTTTTTCATCAATATCTTTATAATCTTCTTGAATTGATAAAAGGTCATCAGTAGAAGGAACTAATTCATTTAAATAAAAAATAATCCCACAAACTACAGGTTTAGCATCTTCTTGCATAGAACGTAACCACGCATAAGTTAAAATCTGCCATTGATGATGAGTCCAGTTTTCATTATCTAATGATGGTCTTTTCATTCCTTTATAATCAATAATAATTTCATATTCCTCAGATTCTAAAGAATATAATTTATTACAGAAATCATTATTATTTGCAAGATATTCTAGAATTTTATTTTTATTATTTTTATTATTATCAAAATTATTAGATTTAATCATATAATTATCTAAATTAGATTGAAAATTATTTTTAGACTCAGAGGGATTTTTAAAATCTGAAATATTTAGTTTAGCTATTTCATCAAGTCTTATTGAGCTTAAAACATCAATAACTCCATTAATTGCATAATAAATAGATCTACTCCTACCTTCTTTATAATTTGGCATATCCCTTATACCTTTAATCAATAATTCTGCATTATCAATTAAAGGAAATAAATGAGGACCCCACACATTAATAGCAGCTTCTGCTCTTGCACTATACAATAATTTATGAGGATGTTGATTATCAGGACAAGAATAAGATTTTTCATCTGGTTCATTATGGTAACAATAATATTTAACTGGAGGATATAATCCTCTTGATTGGAGTCTTTTATCAATCATCTCTTCAATTGGTCTGATATCTTTTCTCCAATCCCATGGAAAAGATAAGTCATTTTTATCTTCTAAATTATCCCATTTTAAAAAAGCTTCTTCCATAGTACCATGAATAAATTCACCAAACCATAATTGAATTGGCATTGATGGTGGTAAAGTTCCTTTATTTTGATATCTGTATTGAAGATTACATGTTAAAAAAGAAAGTAAATCTCCAGTTAAGCTATATTCTGGAACTAAATAATCTTTAGATCTTGCAGATAATTTCATTTTATCCCTCATATTTAAATATAATCTTTATTAACTTTTATTTATGCTTAGTTATTATCTTATTACATAAATAATAAAGATAATAATAACACTAAAAATTTAAATTTAATTAAAAAATTATAATTACTTAATTAAGAAATCATAATTAACTAAATTAAAATCATGATTAACTAAATTAAGTATATCTCATCCAAACCTATAAATTCTTCATCACGATTCCAACCTAATGCAACATTAGGTATATTTAAATAAGTATCTTTGGATTTATATCCATCAATACTTGAATTTAAACCTACAAGAAGTAAAACATCTTGAGCTCTTGAAAATGCAACAAAATATAATCTTGTTAAATCATCAAAAGACCTATCTTTAGAATCCCTTTTAGATTCTCCCAAAATACTAAAATTTCTTATTTTATCCTCTAAAATTGAGGAATTATCTTGATTTTTAGGAAATCTTAAATGTGCATCCTTTGATTTATTTTTTGAAAAACGTGAAGCTACATCAACAATTACAAGAGGAAATTCTAATCCTTTAGATTGATGAATTGACATGATATTAAGCCTATTAGGAGGTAATGTCTCAAAAAGATTTTCATCTAATTTAATACCTCCAGAAGCAATTGGTACAAAAATATTCCATAACGCTTCTTCAACAGATGCAATTTCATTCTCAGAAGAGTCAAAATAAATATTTGCAGAATATTCATTAAAAAATCCATTTTGACTAATAGCTTTAGTAATTGATTCTAAATATACTAACCCTTCAATATCATCCTGAAGTTCTTCAATCCAAGTAGTTAATTTATATGCTAATTCAATTAAACTAGCTTGTTTTGGCCATTTATTTTCACTTGGATAAGCTTGTCTTACTTGCCATAAATTAACGAATCTCTCTAAACTAATAGGACTATTCGGATCAGGATATGTTTTAACATAATCATTAGCTATTTTTCTCCATCTCCTCATATTACGTGAAGCTAAACGTGGAATTTTTCTATTATCCTTTTGGATTTTTCCATCTGGATCAATACATTCTAACATTAAACCACAAAATATAGAAACTGCTGGAATAGCTTGAAAATCTTGACCTCTAGGATTAAAAACTTCAACAGGATTTTTAAATTTAGAAAGTTGTTTTTTTAACAAACTAGGAAACATATGTCCCCCATTAGATAATTCTTTTGGAGAATAAGTTAAAAATGCAATATCACTTGGAGAGCCATTTTCAGAATCTAAACTTAAACTAATTTCATCTAAATTTTTAGTCTTATCAAAACTATTTTTTCTTATATTAAGTATATTTTCTTGATTTTTTAGATTAACATTTTTATAATGATTTTTTGTTAAAATCCTTTTAATTTTAAGTTTAACTTCTTTTCCTTTAGATAAATCATTAATTAATCTAGATAAATCTTTTGCTAAAATCTCTTCATTAGACCTAAACATTCCCAAAATTGGAATATTTTTAGAATTATCTGAAATTTCTTTTTTAGATTCATTTAAAATGTTAGCAGATTTATCTGAATATTCTTCTAAATGATTATTAAAATTATTAGATTCTAAAGAATTAGCAGAACAAATTTTTAACTTATCTTCTACTCTTGCAGATTGATAAGATTTATCTAACTCTACAAATGTATTACATAATTCAATAATATTCTCACTTGAACGATAATTAGTTCTTAAATTTATTTCTTTAACATTAATATTAATTTTTTTAACTCTTTGTCTAAAATTAGTGAATAAATCAACTGTTGCTCCTCTAAAACGATACAAAGACTGATCATCATCACCTACAACAGTTATATTTCCACCATTTGAAACTGCAGACTCTGCAATTTTAAAGTAAATACTTTCTTGAAGTAAATTAGTATCTTGATATTCATCAACTAAAATTACTTTAATATTATCTAAAAATAAATCAAGTTTAGAATTATTCAACCTATTTAAAAACTCATGTTCTAACATTGGAAAATCATATATATTCCTGTTTTTAAGTTCATCAATATAATCTCCAATAATTTTAAGAGCTAATTGTCTACCTCTTTCTTGAGGTTTAACAGAGCTTAATAACTCATTTAATTCTACTTGATCATAATACATCCTATTTTTTATCTCAAGAAGAACATCTGCCATTCTAGAAGGATTTTTAATAAGTGGTTTCTGACCATTAGTTTCTAATTTCCCTTCAAGTTCTGCTAAATATTCTTGCAAATCTTTATCTAAATATCGATCATTATGATATAAGCCAAGATTCATCATTGCAGAATTAGCTACAAATTCCTCAATTAATACTGGTTGATTAGTTCCAGGATCTCTATGAATTCTAAGTAATTCTTCAGCTACACTATCAATTGTTCCTGTGATTATTAAATTAAAATCAATTCTTTTAATTTTTTTAATATAATCCGTAATTTCCATACCAAATTCTTTAATAAATTCCTCTTCATCTTTTAAAAACTTAGCCCAAGAAACTCTTTCTATCTCTTTTTTAATTAAATCTCCCCAACTTAAAATACGAGATAATAATTCTGTAGCTGCTTTTTTAGTAAATGTAGTAGCTAAAATTTCATTTGGAGACACATCATCAACAAAAATAAATTTTAGAATTTTTAAAACCATAACTGTTGTTTTTCCAGAACCAGGTCCTGCTACAATAAAAAGAGATTGATTTAAATTTGAAGAAATAGCTAAATTCTGTTCCTCATTAGAAGATATATCTCTCTCAAGAACATTAACAACAATTTTCTTAAATTCTTCATAGCTAATCATAGAATTCCTCAGCTTGGTATTTACTATAATATAGTTCTCTTGTTTTATATTTATTATAATCTATTTATCTTGTTATATTTAATATTACTATAGCCTATATTTTTCTATTAAAATATTAAATTTATAAATTAATAAGTCAATTGAGAGCACTTAAAAAGTAATAATCTATATTATAATTAATATTATTAATGTTATCAATTTTACTACCATCTTCTATAGTATAATAGCTAATCTTTAAATCCTTAATATCTATAGTTTCTATAAAAGCATTAACATAAGCCTTAGGACAGTTACTAACAATATATAAATCATAAGCCTTAGATAATCTAGTAAGTATATCCTTTATATTTAAAAATGTACTTTCCTCTTTATGAGTAAGGATATATTCAATTGAATAGGTCATCGCTTCAATGCCAATTTTTTCCTTATCACTAAATTCTGGAAATA
>JAZLLL010000215.1:0-7536 GCA_045598125.1 Methanobrevibacter sp.
ATTCTTATTATATTATTATTTAAAAAGATATTTAAATTTACCTCCACATATTAAAAAAAAAATTAAAAAATTATACAAAATATTATAATCTAAAAGATAAATTATTATTTTTTTAAGTTTTTTAGTAATTATTATATCAATAGTTAAATAAATCAATATTGTGTTCATAATTTGTTTTAGATTTCGTGATAGTTTAATTTAAAGAATTTATTTAAACAAAAAATTTAAAGAAAAAGTAAAAAAAGAAAATAGATAAAAAAATAAAAAAATAACTCCATAAGACAAAAAATAAAAAATAAAAAGTATTATAAAAACAAAGATAAAAAATATTAAATAATGCTATTTGGAAATTGCACTTTTCATTGATTTAATATAATTATATAAATGCTCTTTTGCATTTTCTCCATGTTCTGCAATAATATTAACAATTGCACTACCTACAATAACACCATCAGCTATTTTTGAAATAGTTTCTGCTTGTTCAGGAGTATTAATACCAAAACCAACAGCAGCAGGAACATCCGAAACTTCTTTAATATCCTCCAAAATAGATTTTAGATCAGTTCTAATATCAGAACGCATTCCAGTAACACCTAATGAAGAAACAACATAAATAAACCCTGTAGCTTCTTCTGCAATCATTTGGATACGTTCTTTTGAAGTTGGAGCTATTAAAGATATTACATCAACATTATACTTGATAGCAACATCTAAAATTTCATCTTTCTCATCATAAGGCAAATCTGGAGAAATTATTCCCCTAACATTTAATTCATCGCATTTTGAGAAGAATTTTTCATATCCATAATAAAATACTGGATTAATATATGTTAAAAATACTAAAGGAATATCAGATTTCTCCCTTATTTTTCTAATAGCTTCAAAAACATCATCAGTATTTGTATTATTACTTAAAGCTCTTAGATTAGCTTCTTGAATAACCGGACCTTCAGCAACAGGATCCGAAAATGGAATACCAATCTCAATTAAATCACACCCTGCTTCTTCCATAGCCAATACAAACTCTACAGTTTTTTCAATAGTTGGATCACCTGCAGTTAAAAATCCAATAAATGCTTTCCCATCTTTAAAAGCATTAGAAATTCTAATTATATCATCACTCATAAAAATAACTCCCAATAAATAAATTTATAATAAATAATTTTAAGTAAATAGTATAGTTAATTAATTTATAATATAAATAATTCTAATCAATAAGTTACTAAATAAATTTATAACTAATTATTCATATAATTCAATACCCTTATAACGAGCAATAGCTGCAACATCTTTATCTCCACGGCCAGAAACACAGACAACTATAATATCATCTTTATCCATGTCTCCTGCAATCTTCATAGCATAAGCTATTGCATGAGAACTTTCAATAGCAGGAATAATACCTTCAGTTCTAGACAAATATTCAAAAGCTGCAACAGCTTCATCATCAGTAGCAGAAACATATTTTGCTCTACCAATATCATGTAAATGAGCATGTTCTGGACCAATACCAGGATAATCTAACCCTGCAGAAATAGAATAAACAGGAGATATTTGACCATAATTTCCTTGACAGAAATAAGATTTCATACCATGGAAAATACCAAGTTCTCCTTTAGAGATAGTGGCCGCATGATATGGAGTATCAATACCTTTTCCAGCAGCTTCAACACCTACAAGTTCAACTTCTTTATCATCAATAAAATTATAAAATGAGCCTATAGCATTACTTCCACCACCTACACATGCAATAACCATATTAGGTAATTTATTTTCAGCTTCTAAAATTTGATCTTTAATTTCAGCACTAATAACAGATTGAAGATCTCTTACAATAGTTGGGAAAGGATGAGGCCCCATTGTAGAACCTATAACATAATGAGTATCATCAACACGAGAAATCCATTCTCTAAAAGCATCATTAACCGCATCTTTTAAAACACGAGACCCAGTCATAACAGTATGAACCTTAGCACCCAATAATTCCATTCTAAATACATTTAATGCTTGTCTCTTAGTATCCTCTTCTCCCATAAATACTTCACATTCTAGACCTAAAAGAGCCGCTGCAGTAGCAGTAGCTACACCATGTTGACCTGCCCCAGTTTCTGCAATAACTCTTGTTTTCCCCATTTTCTTAGCAAGTAAAACTTGACCTAAAACATTATTAATCTTATGGGCACCAGTATGATTTAAATCTTCACGTTTAAGATATATTTTGGCACCACCTAATTCTTTAGTCATCCTTTTAGCATAATATAATAAAGATGGCCTACCAGCATACTCTTTAAGTAATGTTTCAAATTCTTCAATAAATTCTGGATCATTTATAAAATGATTATACTGTTTTTCTAAATTAATAAGTTCATTCATTAAAGTTTCAGACATATACTGACCTCCATGAATACCAAATCTTCCTCTACTCATAAAAACACACCCATAATAACATAATACAATATTAATAACAATAACAAACACTAACAAAGGATAATAAACTCTATTTAATCAAATTAACAATATCTTTAATTTTAGAATCATCTTTAACTTTATTAGTTTCAACACCACTACTTAAATCTACAGCAAAAGGTTCAAATTCTAAGATAGCAGAAGTTAGGTTAGATTTATTAAGACCTCCTGCTAAAAAGAAAGGTTTCTTACCAATAATATCTTTATCAATCAAACTCCAATCAAACATTTTACCAGAACCTTTTCCACTATCGAATAAGAAATAATCACATGATAATTCTAATTTTGATTTGATTCTTGAGTTACATATTCTTTTTTTAACCTCAAAATCATCAATAGAATCCAAATCAGCGAAATCATTGATTTCAATAGCTTTAATAATAGGAATATTAGAACCAACTTCTTTGAAAGATTTATTTCTTAAATATTGAATATAATCTTCATCTTCATCACCATGAAGCTGAGCTATAGATATTATATTCTCTTTGTAAAGTTCAACAATAAAATCAATATCTTCATCAACAAATACTCCAACAGGAACAATATTAGAGTTTAATAAAGAAGATAAATATTTAGCTTCATCTTTAGATACTTTACGAGGACTTTCAGCAAAAACAAACCCCATAAAATCAATAGAATATTTATTTACAATCTCTATATCCTCTTTTATACGAACTCCACAAATTTTAAGTTTAGTACACATAATATCAAATACACAATTAATATACCATAAATAAACTACAAAACATACTATACACAATTAAATAATCCATAAAATATATTCTCTATAACATAATAATATTTGTTAAATACCATCTAAATAATTAATCATTTTAGATTTATCTTTGCTTTTCATTAATAATTCACCAATTAACACAGCATCAACATTATTCTCTTTAAGTAAATCAATATCCTCTTTAGTTTTAACCCCACTTTCAGAAACAAAAATAATACCATTAGGGACTATTTTTCTTAAAGAAGTAGCATTATTAAAATCTACAACAAAATTCTTAAGATTTCTATTATTAACCCCAATAATTCTTGCTCCAGCATTAATAGCCATATTAATCTCATTTTCATTATTAGTTTCAACTAAAGTAGATAAACCTAAAGAATCAGCTAAATTAATATATTCTCTAAGAGTTTCCTCATCTAAAATAGAACAAATTAATAAAACAGCACTTGCACCAATAAATTTTGATTCATAAATCATATATTCATCGATGAGAAAATCTTTACGAAGAATAGGAATTTTAACATTTTTAGATATTTCATTTAAATAAATATCACTACCTTTAAAGAAATAAGGTTCAGTTAAAACAGAAATAGCAGATGCACCAGCAGTTTCATAATCTTCAGCTATTTCAATATAATTAAATTCATCTTCGCAAACAATATCTCCCTTAGAAGGTGAAGCTTTCTTAATCTCACAAATATAAGACATCCCTTCAGTTTTAAGATTTTTTTCAAATGGAAAGTCCTGATTAATCTCCATAGCTGAAACTTTTTCTTTAAGATCTTCAAGAGAACAATTATTCTTTAATTCAACCAATCTCTCAGAAGTTCTAGAAACAATTTTATCAAGAATCATATAAACACCATATATATTAAATTTTAGATAACTCTTTAACTAATATTCATATCATTAGCTCAATATTGCAATAAATATTTAATTCTTAATTAATATTCCTTATTAATCCATTAAATATCTATTAATTTATTTATTCATTAGTCATGTCAACAAATAATTTTAGTTGATTTAAAGCAACACCTTCATCAATTAAACTTTTAGCATACTCAATACCTTCAGATATATTTTTAGATTTACCTGCAAGATATAATCCTGCTCCAGAATTAAGTAATACTGCATCACGTTTAGGTCCTTTAACACCATTTAATATATCTAAAGCAATGCTAGCATTGAAACTTGGATCTCCACCTTCAATATCTTTTTTATCTGCTAAAGAAATTCCAAAATCAACAGGATTAATCTCATAATTTAACATCTTATCACCATTCACTTCACAAACAGTAGTTGGAGCACTGACTGAGATTTCATCTAATTTATCTTGACCATAAACCACCATAGCCCTTTTAATTCCCAGATTTTTAAGAACTAAAGCTAATGGTTTAACAAGATCTTCAGAATAAACACCCATTATTTCAATATCCGCTGCTGCAGGATTAGCTAACGGACCTAAAATATTAAAAATAGTTGGAATTGCTAATTCAGATCTTACACCAGCAACATATTTCATAGCACTATGATAATTTTGTGCAAATAAAAAAGACATATTAATTTTATTTAATACATCCATACATTTTTCAGGAGATATAGTGATATTAACCCCTAAAGCTTCCAAAACATCTGCAGCACCACATTTACTAGATGAAGCACGATTACCATGTTTAGTAACAGGAACACCAGAAGAAGATATGACTATAGAAGAAATAGTTGATATATTAAATGAATTAGACCCATCCCCACCAGTCCCTACAATCTCAAAAGTAGACACTTCAGGATTTAATTTAGTCCCATTTTCTCTCATAGCTACAGCAGATGCTGTAATTTCATCAATTGTTTCTCCTTTCATATGTAATGCAGTAAAATAAGAACTTATTTGAACACTACTTGCTTTTCCAGACATTATTTCATCCATAGATCCTTTTGCTAAATCATATGACAAATCTTTTTTATCAATTAAATTTAAAATTGCCTCTTCTATAAAAACCATAATATCCCATAACCTTAATATATTATAATACTAAAAAGTTCTCAATAATCTTCATACCCTCTGGACTAAGAATAGATTCTGGATGGAATTGTAAACCATAAATTTTTGAATCCTTATATTTTATACCCATTATTTCATCATCAAATGTTAATGCAATAATATTAATATCATCAACAAGAGTATCCTTTGAAACAATTAAGGAGTGATAACGTGCAACCTGAATATTATCATTCAAGTTCTTGAATAAATCATCCCTAACTAAATTAACATTAGATGTTTTACCATGCATTAATCTATTTGCATGAACTACCTCACAACCTAAAGATTGACAGATTGCTTGATGACCCAAACAAATTCCTAAAATTGGAACATCTAAATCAAGAAATTCAGAAACAAGTTCTTCAGATATTCCTGCATCTTCAGGTTTTCCAGGTCCTGGAGATATAATAATATAATCCGGATTTAATTCCTTAATTTCCTCAACTGTTAATTCATCATTACGAATTACCTTAATCTCCTTATCAATTATAGAAAAATCCTCAGAATTATTTAAATCAAGTGTTCTAATATTAGCTAAAGCTTCTCCAATATATTGGTATAAATTATAAACAAAACTATCATAATTATCTATTAATAAGATCATAATAACACCTCTAAAAAGACAATAATTATACATATAACTAAAGTAATCCACCATCAGATAATTTTAATGCATCAATAACTGCCTGTGCTTTATTAAGACATTCTTGGAATTCATTTTCAGGAACACTGTCAGAAACAATTCCTGCACCAGATCTAACAAATACCTTATTATTTTTAGCAAATGCAATACGAATAGCAATACAAGTATCCAAGTTACCACTTAAATCAATATATCCAATTGCTCCACCATATATTCCTCTTTTATTATTTTCAAGCTCATTAATAATCTCACAAGCTCTAATTTTAGGAGCTCCAGATAAAGTTCCTGCAGGAAGAATTGAATCAATAGTAGACATATAATCACAGTCATCCCGAATAGTTGATTTAACAGTAGAACCTATATGCATAACATGAGAAAACCTTACAATATCTAGATATTTATCTACATGAACAGATCCAAAATTACTAATTTTACCTAAATCATTACGCCCCAAATCAACAAGCATATTGTGTTCAGCTAACTCTTTAACATCACTTAATAAGTCTTTTTCTAGAGTTAAATCCTCAACAGAAGTTTTTCCTCTCGGACGAGTACCTGCTAAAGGAAATGTATAAACCTCATCACCAACAAGTTTCACAAGAGTTTCAGGAGAAGCACCTACTATTTCTACATCATCACTAGAGAAATAGAACATATACGGAGATGGATTAGTAGTTCTTAAAACACGAAAAGTATCAAATAAACTACCTTCTATTTCAGCTTCAATCCTATTAGATAAAACTACTTGGAAAATATCTCCTTCTTTAATATAATTTTTAGCTTTTAATACCATATCAGAGTATTCTTCCTTAGAAAATATAGGTTTAAACTCAGATTTAATCTTTAAATTTGGAATAGAACTTGAAGATAACACACCATAGTCAATAGTATTTTTAAAATTATAATCAATATCATTAATAGATTCTGAGGTTATGATATTTACAATATGTTTAATATCATCACATGCAGAATCATAATTCTTTTTAAGAATCTCTAAATCATCAGACAATTCCATATTATTTATTATAATTATTTTTTGTTTGAAATTATCAAATACAATAACCTTATCAAAGAGCATTAAATCAACATCTTTAAAAGATTCATCATTATTATCATCTAACTTAAGAGAAGGTTCAGCATATTTAATATAATCATAAGAAAAATAACCAACTAAACCACCAGTAAATGGAGGCAAATGATTAAATTTAGGTGATTTGTATTCAGTTATAATCTGACGAATATAGTCTCCAGGATACTTAGTTTCACAGGAAAAAGTATCAGAAGAATCTGTAAGAGAACATTTTCCTTTAATATTTAATAAACCATTATTACAAGTAATTTCAAGTATTGGATCAAAACCTAAAAAACTATACCTACCCCAATTTTGAGAATCTTCAACACTTTCAAGCATGTAACAATGTTTACTTAGTAATTTAAGTCTTCTTAATACCTCAATAGAAGTTTTAGTATCTGAAAGAATTTCAAAACATATAGGAACTCTCTTATATTCATATTCCTTACATATATTTTTAATTTTATCAATTTTTGGATAGAACATATTTTCACCAATTACATCTTCACTTAAATCTTTAAGATAAATCTAGACAGAATCAACATATATATTGAATAAATCTGAATTATATATATATATAT
>JAZLLL010000216.1:0-7119 GCA_045598125.1 Methanobrevibacter sp.
TGATTCTTAAAATAAAAAATTTTTCTAAAATTGAAGGATGTATAAAAGCACCCCCTTCTAAAAGTTATAGTCATAGGGCAGTTATAATTGCTTCACTTGCTAAAGGGAAATCTAAATTATATGATGTTCTCTATTCTGAAGATGTTTTAGCTTCTATTAATGCATGCACATCTTTAGGTGCAGAAATAACTAAAAAAAAAGATGAAAATCATATAGAATATTTGGAAGTTGTTGGTACTGGAGCTAAACTAAGTAACTCCTCTTCAGATGAAATTGATTTAGCTAATTCTGGAACTACTCTTCGTATTATGACGGCTGTTGCAAGTTTATCAAATAATGATGTTATATTTACTGGGGATGATTCTCTTAAAACAAGACCTATGGGTCCATTACTTGATGCTTTAAATTCTATAGGTATAAATGCAACTTCTCTAAAAAATAATGAAAAAGCACCGATTCGGATTAAACCTGGATTTAAAGGGGGGAGTGTTGGAATTTTAGGAAATATGAGTTCTCAATTTATTTCATCTATTTTAATTTCATCTCCTCTTTCAGATGAAGGTGTTGAATTAGAAGTATTTCCTGAATTTGTATCAAAACCTTATGTTGATATGACTATTTCAGTTATGGAACAATTTGGTGTAAATATTAAAACTAAAAGTTTTTCTAATCTAAAATCTAATTTAGGATTTAATTTATGCGATTTTGGTGATAGTTTAGAATTTAAATCTCCTGATGTGAAATTTATTATTAAGCCTCAAGATTATATTTCTACTAATTATATTATTGAAGGAGATTATT
Organism: Methanobrevibacter sp.; assembly: GCA_045598125.1. Classification (GTDB taxonomy): domain Archaea; phylum Methanobacteriota; class Methanobacteria; order Methanobacteriales; family Methanobacteriaceae; genus Methanobrevibacter. Next base: position 802 of record JAZLLL010000216.1, read on the forward strand.
CTTCTGCTTCTTATCTTTTAGCTACAGTAGCTATTGGTGGTGGAGAAATAACTATTCAAAATTTATTTAAAAATTCAAAACAAGGAGATAAATTAATAATTAAAATATTAAAAGAAATGGGATGTGTATTTGAAATTAATGATAACTCTTTGAAAATTAAATCTGATGGAAATCTTAAATCGCTCTCAGAAATTAATTTGTCAAATGCTCCTGATTTATTATTAACTGTTGCTATTTTAGCTGCGGTAGCTAAAGGTGAAACTAAAATTACAGGTATTGCTCATGCTCGTCTAAAAGAAACTGATAGGATAGATACTACCTGTAGAGAACTTGAAAAATTAGGATGTGAACTTCAAGAATTTGAAGATTCTATAATTATTAAAGGAAATACTATCTCTGGAGGAGTTGTTAATTCTCATAATGATCATAGGTTAGCTATGGCATTTTCTCTTCTTGGACTAAAAGAAGATGTTGAAGTTGAAGATGGTGAATGTTTTAATATTTCTTTCCCTAATTTTATTGAGGCTATGGGGGAAATTGGTGTTGAATTGGAGTTAAAATGATAGATTTAACTTAATCTTTTATAATTAATATAATTTAATAATATAATTTAATATAATTATTAATTTATTGGAGTTTAATTAATTATCTGTAAGATTGGATTAGTCTATTTGGGATTATTTTATTGGTTAGATTATTATATATTGTGATTATATGAATGATGAGATTAAAATTAGAGAAATTTTAAAAAGATTAAATGAGATTTATACAATACGTGTTTTTCATGATAGGGATCCTTATCGTGTTTTAATTAGAACCATATTATCTCAAAGAACTCGTGATGAAAATACTGATCAAGCAACTAATGCTCTTTTTGAAGTTTATCCAGATATTTATGCAGTAGCTGAAGCACCTGTTGAACACGTGGAAAAGTTAGTTCGTCCTGCTGGATTTTATAGGGTAAAATCTAGGAGAATTCTTGAAGTTTCAAGAATACTTATAGATCAATATGGGGGTATTGTTCCAAACAATATGGATGAACTTTTATCACTTCCAGGTGTAGGTCGTAAAACTGCTAATTGTGTTTTTGTTTTTGCATTTCAAGAGGCTGCCATTCCTGTAGATACTCATGTTCACAGGATTTCTAATAGATGGGGGTTGGTAGATACAAAAAATCCAGAAGAAACTGAGAGAGTTTTAATGGATAAAGTTCCAAAAGAGTTATGGATTGAATTAAATGATTTGATGGTTCAGTTTGGTCAGACTATTTGTAAACCAATTGGGCCTCAATGTGATATTTGTCCTTTAAATGATTTTTGTGATTATGATTTAGATATTTTAGATTAATTTTTTATTTTCTTTTTTTATAGTTTATTTTAAATAATTTGTTATTTTCTTTTTTTTATAGTTTATTTTAGATAATTTGTTATTTTTTTCTGCTCTTTTTTCTTTAGTGATATAATTGGGCTTTCACTCACTACTTTTTTTCCTTCTACCAATATCCCTTCGATGGTTAATAATGTTTTTTTAGATTCTAATCCTTCCTCAAATCCTCCAAATCCTCCTAATGTGTGATCTGATTTTATAGTTCTATGACATGGTATTATTATTGGAAAAGGGTTCCTTGATAAAGCATTTCCAACGGCTCTATATGATTTGGAATTATCAATTTTTTTCGCTAAACTTCCATAAGTATTTACTGTTCCTTTTTTAGTATTAAATTCAGCAATCAAAACTTCTTTTTGGAAAGATGTTAATCTTTCTAAATTAAGATATTCTATTGAGAATTCAACATCCTCTTCATTTAAATATTTATTTAAATCATTGATTATTTTTTTTAGTTCTTTAGGCTCTTTTTTAGTTTTAATAATTTTTGCATTAGGGTATTTCTCATTAGATATCTCTGTTGCATTTCTTTTAGAGTTAGATAATATGATTTCTTCGATTTTAAAAGTGTTCTTTTTCCACCAAATTATTACTATTTGGCCAATGGGTGAATTATAAATTATTTTTTTATATAATTTTAAATCTTCATTTTTAGTTTTCATTTTATATAATCCTTTTTTTTAAATATTTTAATAATCAAATTGTTCTATGAGTTTATATTAATCTAAATAACTTCTTTTTTTATATTTTTAAGATGGAGGATAAATAAGTTTTATATTAATAAATATTATTACCATAAAAATAAATAACAACCAAGTTCCTTTTTTAATTTCTTTATAATTTCCAGAGAATACTTTAATTATTACATAACTTATTATTCCAATTATAATTCCTTCTCCAATATCATATGTAAATGGAATTAAGATAAAAGTTAAAAATCCAGGTAATCCTTCACTAACTTCTGAAAAATCGATATTTCTTATAGAATTTATCATTAGCATACCTACAATAATTATTGCTGGAGATACTACAAATTGGGGAAGTATTGTTATTATTGGAGAGAATAATAAACATAATACTAGACAAATTCCAGTGACAACTGATGCAAGTCCAGTTCTCCCACCTATTGCTACTCCCGCTGTTGATTCTAGATAAGATACCATTGTTGTAGTTCCAAGAAAACCACTAATTATACTTCCAATTGTTGCAGGGATAATTGCTTCTTTTAATTTTGATTTATGTTTTTCTTTTTTAGTTTCTACTTTATTTAAGATATCTAATTCATCCATTTGTGAATCAACAGCTATTACTGTAGATAAATTACTGGTGATATCAATAAATAAGAATATAAACACAGTTATTATGAAAAATACCATATTAGGAACTGAAGAAATTATCTCTCCTAAGTTGGCGGTATTAAAATGAGTATTCATAAATCCTGAAAATATATTTAAATTTATTAAATGTGTGGGTATTAATGAGTAATTTCCAATAATTGGATTAACAATATACCAATTACTAAGTTGAGCTATAACTCCCAATATGTAAGTTGCAAGTATTCCGAGTAATATTGAACCTTTTATGTTTTTTTTCATTAAAATTCCAGTTATAAGAACTCCAATCATTGTTAAAGCTAATTGGGGAGTTCTATAATCTCCAATACTTACTAATGAATTAGGATCAGCTATAATAATTCCAGAACCTTGAAGTCCAATAAATGCAATAAAAAGGCCTAATCCTGATGTAATTCCATATTTTAAAGTATCTGGTATTGAACTCAAAATATCTTCTGTTACATTTGTTAATGCTAAAGAAAGTAGAATTGTAGCTTCAATAATTATTGCAAGAATTCCAACTTCCCAAGATAATCCCATATCTTGAACTATTGTATATGTTAAATAAGTGATTATTCCTGTTGATGGGCCAGCTATATATATTTTATTATACACGATTCCAAAAAGAAAACAAGTTACTGCAGCACCTATTACAGTTGCTGTAAAGACAGAATCTTTATTCATACCAGCTTCTCCAAGTATGTTTGTAGTTACTATTAGCATAAATGCCATAGCCATAAACATAGTTAGACCTGCAAGAATTTCAGTTTTTATATCTGTATTATGTTCTTTTAATTTAAAATAATCATTATTGAAATTCATTTAACCAATCTCATATTTAACATTTTTTTATTCATATTGCTATTTTTTGCATGCTTTATTAATTATTATGTTATTAATTATCTATAGTTTTTATTCAATAATAAGATATTGGTTTTATTCTATTTTATCTAAATAATTATTAAATAGTTTTAATGAATAAAATAATTTTTATAATAATATTTGGGGTATTTTTTTATAAATAATTAAATTTAAATAGTAATATCTTAATAATTTTATTTAAAAAAGTTTAAAAATAACACATGTGATATTTTAAATAATTATTTTATAATAGTGTAATAACATGGGTATTTATATTAGTGATTATTATGGTGAATATTCCAAATTTAAAAAGAGGTATTGCTAAGGATATTACTGAAACTATTGGTAATACTCCTCTTGTAAGATTAAATAAGCTAACTAAAGGATTAGATGCGGAAGTTTTAGTTAAAATAGAATCATTTAATCCATCAGGTAGTGTTAAAGATAGAGTGGGCGTTTCATTAATTGAAAATGCTGAGAAAGAAGGCTTAATCAATAAAGATACTTTGATTATTGAACCTACAAGTGGTAATACTGGTATTGGGTTAGGTTTTGTAGCAGCTACTAAAGGTTATAAATTAATTTTGACAATGCCTGATACTATGTCTCTTGAGAGAAGAAAACTTTTAGCAATTTTTGGTGCTGAAATTGTACTTACTCCAGGGTCTGAGGGTATGACAGGAGCAATTGCTAAAGCAGAAGAATTAGCTAAAGAAAATCCTAATTCTTTTATTCCATTACAATTTGAAAATAAAGCTAATTCTAAAATTCATAGAATTACAACAGGCCCGGAAATTTTAAGAGATACTGATGGAAATGTTGATTTTTTGGTATCTGCTGTTGGAACTGGCGGGACTTTAACTGGTGTAGCTGAAGCAATTAAGGAAAAAATACCTGAATGTAAAGCAATAGCTGTTGAACCATTTACTTCTCAGACTATTGGAAAAGGAGAAAAAGGACCTCATAAAATTCAAGGAATTGGTGCAGGATTTGTTCCAAGTGTTTTAAATGTAGATATTATTGATGAAATTATACCTGTAAAAGATGAGGATGCTGGATCTACATTATTAAAATTAGCTAGAGAAGAGGGTATATTTGCAGGAATAACTTCTGGTGCTGCTACTTGGGCAGCTTTAGAATTAGCTAAACGTCCAGAAAATGCAGGAAAAAGAATTGTGGCTATTTTGCCAGATACTGGTGAAAGATATTTATCTACTGAATGGGTTTTCAAAGAATTATATAATAATTATGATGATTCTATTTTTCCATTGGGATAGTTTTATATTCTATTTTAAATAGAGATTATCAAATTATCTTTTTTCTTTTTTTATATTATTTAGATTTTTTTTATTTTAGTATTTCAATGAATATATTCTTAATATTTTTAAAAATTATTTTTTAATTTTATTTTTCTTTTATTTTTAATTTTTTTGTATGATATAATTTATATACTAAAAAATTAAAATATAACTTTGTTAAATAATATATCAATGTTATATTTTAATTCTAGTTTAAATTTTATATTATTGGGAGATTTTTAGATGTTTGATGGGATAAAAGAGGAGATAGCTACTGTTAAAATGAAAGATCCTGCTGCAAGAGGAACTTTAGAAGTTATCTTTTGCTATCCTGGCTTTTGGGCAATTATTTTCCATAAGCTATCCCATTGGTTATGGATTCATTCATTACCTTTTTGGGGCAGATTTGTTTCTCATTTGTCTCGTTTTATAACAGGTATAGAGATTCATCCTGGAGCTCAAATTGGTAAAAGATTCTTTATTGATCATGGGATGGGTGTTGTTATTGGGGAGACTACTATAATTGGGGATGATGTTTTATTATACCAAGGTGTGGTTCTTGGTGGAACTAGTTTAAGTAAAGGTAAAAGACACCCTACTGTAGAAGATAATGTTGTGGTTGGTTCTGGAGCTAAAGTACTTGGAAATATTACTTTAGGAAATTCTTCTAAAATTGGGGCGGGATCTGTTGTTTTAAAAGATGTTCCTCCAGGCACTACTGCAGTTGGTGTTCCAAGTAGGATTGTTCAAGAAAAAAGAGAATATGTTTTAGACTTAAATCATAATTTGCCAGATCCTGTTGCGGATGCCTTAGAATTGCTTCTTAAACGTCAAAATACTCTTGAAGAACAAATTGGTGTATTGAATGATAAATTGCATCTTCAAAGGGGACATTTGGATAATAATCCTGAAATTGAAGAAGTATTTAAAGATAACTCCTGATATTTGTTTAATAATATTTATTTAATTAAACATTTTTTTTAACTTTAATTATTGAAATAATTTTAATAATGGTGATAAGATGAAACCTCCTTGTGAAATAGTTGTATGGTATGTTATACCTGCTATAAGGTCAGAATTAGCTAAAAACTTATTGGATTTAGGTATGAAACAAAAGGATATTTCTGAATTAATGGATATTACTCAACCTGCTGTTTCTCAATATCTTACTGATAAAAGAGGTAGTGAAATTCAATTTAATGAAGATGTTAAAACATTAATTAAAGATTTTGCTAATGATCTTTATGAGGGTAATGCAGATAAATCGGATATTATCTCACGTACTTGTTATATTTGTAAAAAAATTAAGACAAAAGATATTCTATGTCAACTTCATCAAGAAAAAAGTGATATGCCTACAGATTGTAATGCATGTTTAAGTTGTTATGATGAGTAATTATTCAAATGATAAATGATTTATTTAATATTTATGACTATAT
>JAZLLL010000217.1:0-13585 GCA_045598125.1 Methanobrevibacter sp.
TATTTATAAGAAATTTTTAAATTTTTTATATCTAAACTTTAAAGTAGCTAAGATTTAAAATATACTGTTTTTGAATGATATAAAATTATAATATTTTATAATTATATATTCTATTAATATCTTATACAATATTCAACTTATTTATTTTATTAATTATATTTTATTAATTATATATTCTATTATTAAAAAAATTATGTTTTAAAATGTTTTAGCTCTTAAAACAACTACTTTTACATCACGAGATTCATCAGTATGAAAATCATATATTTTTGGAATTGAAAATGTATACATTAATTTATGAGTTACCTCTGCACCCAAATCCTTAAAATAATTTATAACAAATTCTTCTGTACTTGCCATATGAAAAGAATATATCACATCAGCACTATTTACAGCAAATTCAATAAACTTTCTATCAATATTTCTAGTTCCTCTCTCTTGAGAACCAAACGGCGGATTTTGAATTAAAGTATCTGCTTTATATCCTACAAATAATGACTCATTAAATACATCATTTTCCCCATCAAGATTATTTAATAAATCAGAAATACTATTAAATGAAGTAACATCTGAACTTATAAACTCTGCATTAGGAACATCTATATCAGTTAATGTTTTTTTAGCTAAATCAATAGATTCTTTATCAATATCAACACCTAAAGACGTTTTAGCACCCAAAAGCAAAGATCCAAAAGTAAAAATACCCGAACCACAACCTAAATCTATGACTCTTTTAGATCCAATATCACCTATAGAATAAGCATTCCAAAGTAAATCTGCAGCAATATTAGCTGGAGTAGAATATTGTTCTAACTCAACTTTAGGATTATGATGTTTAGGTACTCTCTCCAAAATCATTTCAAGATGTTTTTTCTTAGATATATTCATAAAATCACTATTATAATATATTATTATATTATTATATTAAAAGTATTTTATTTATAATGTAATTAATTATAATCTAAAAATGAATAAAAAAAATTTAAGCAGATAATAATAAACTTTAATAAAATAAAAAGATATAGCTAAAAAATATAGTTAATAATGGAAATAAGTAAAATTTAATATAGCATTAATATAAAAATATAATAATATAATGTAAAATTATAGATAATTATTACTATTTATTAGATATAATAATTAAATAATATCCATTTTAAAAGAATTTAAATTAATTATCTCATAAGGAGGCAAGAAATGTTTGAAAAATTACTTGTTGCAAATAGAGGAGAAATAGCTATTCGTATTATGCGTGCATGCCGTGAATTAAATATAAATACCGTAGCCGTATGGTCTGATGAAGACCGTAAATCTATTTATACTAAATATGCAGATGAAGATGTAGCTCTTGGAAATCCATTGCCAAAAGAATCTTATTTAAATATTGATAAAATAATTAATGCAGCTATTGAAACTGGTTGTGATGCAATACACCCAGGTTATGGATTTTTAGCAGAAAATTCCAACTTTGGAAAAGAATGTGCTAAACATGGAATTACATTAGTTGGACCTGAGGGCAAGGCTATTGAAGAAATGGGAGATAAAATCACTTCCAAAAGAATCATGAAAAGAGCAGGAGTTCCAGTAATTGAAGGTACTGAAAAAGGTGTAGCTGACATTGATGAAGCAGTTGAAATCGCTAGAAACATAGGATATCCTGTCATTATCAAAGCATCTGCAGGTGGTGGAGGAATAGGTATGCGGGCTGTTTATGAAGAAGATGAACTAGTACGTGCTATTGAAGCTACACAAAATCTTGCTGAGAAAAATTTTGGTGATTCAACCGTATTTATTGAAAAATATTTAGAAAAACCAAGACATATTGAATTTCAAGTTATAGCAGACAAATATGGAAACACAATACATGTAGGGGACAGAGAGTGCTCTATCCAAAGAAGACATCAAAAATTACTTGAAGAAGCTCCATCCCCAATTATGACAGAAGAATTAAGAGAAAAAATGGGCGAAAGTGCAGTTAAAGCTGCAGAATCTATAGGATACTCAAGTGCAGGAACTGTAGAATTCTTATATGAAAATGGAGAATATTATTTCCTTGAAATGAATACTCGTATCCAAGTAGAACATCCAATTACCGAAATAGTAACTAATACAGATTTACTAAAAGAACAAATTAAAGTAGCTGCAGGTCTTGAACTGGAATATGAACAAAAAGATATTGAAATTAGAGGACATGCAATCGAATGTCGTATCAATGCAGAAGATCCTCTAAATAATTTTGCACCAAATGCTGGAAAAATTACTCATTACCACTCTCCAGGCGGACCGGGTGTGCGTTTAGATAGTGGAGTATATACAGGTTATACAATTTCACCATTATACGATTCTATGATTGCTAAATTAATTACTAATGGAAGAAATAGAACTACTGCAATTCAAAGAATGCAAAGAGCATTAAGCGAATACATAATCTTAGGTGTGAAAACAACATTACCTTTCCATTCAGCAATATTAAGAAACAACTCTTTTATTCAAGGAGACTTACATACTCACTTTGTAGACGAACATAAATTAGGAATAGAAGAAGAAATGAAAAAAGTACTTGTTGAAAATGAAGAAAGGATTAATCGTTTAAAATCTATTTTCTCACCAAATCAACATATTGCAGCTATTTCTGCAGCAGTAGGAGCATATCAAACAAACATTTTAACCCAACAAAAAACAGAAAAATAAAACTTAAAAAAAACAGAAAAAATAATAATATATTCCAATAGTTATAATAATTAAAGAATTAAACAATTATAAAGTGGTTCTTATGAAAAGAGAAATCATTAAACTTCTTTTAGAACAAGAAGTTATTTCCAATGAATTAGCTGAAGAATTAAAAACAATCGAAAGTGATAAACTAGTTGACTCTATTAAAAAATTTGCTCTAAAAGAAACAGAACAAATTAAAGATGAAATTATAAAAGAAAATTTAAATACAAAATATATTGGAAAAACTATTTACTGTTTCCCGAAAGCATATTCTACAAATACAATAGCTAAATTTTTAGCAAATAAAGATGCTGAAGATGGAACTACTGTAATTGCAGAAGTACAAACAAAAGCAAAAGGAAGATCAGGTAAAAAGTGGGAATCTCCAAAAGGAGGAATTTGGCTTTCAATGATCCTCAGACCAAATTTAGCTCCTTCCCAAGCATCATTAATAACTTTAGTAACTGGTGTTGCAGTAGCTAAAACTCTTAGAAAATTTGGAGCAGATGCAAAAATCAAATGGCCTAACGATGTTTTAATTAATGGTAAAAAAATATCAGGCATATTAACTGAAGCAAGTGCAACATTAAACAATATTGATTATATTGTTGTAGGTGTTGGAATAGATATAAATCTTAAAATAGAAGACTTTAATGACGAAGAACTTAAATCAAAAGTTACAACATTACATGAAGAAATAGGTGAAAAAACTGATGAAAATAAATTTATTTCTACTTTCTTAGAAGAATTTGAAAAAGTATATGATTTATATAAAAAAGGAGATTCTGAAAGTATTCTTCAAGAATGGAGAGCATTATCTGACACTATTGGAAAATATGTGGAGATTACTCATTCTCTTGGAAAGATGAATTATGGTTATGCAGTTGGAATCAATAAAGAAGGTTGCTTAATTATTGAAGAAGCAGATGGAAAATTAGAAAAAATTATTTCTGGTGAATGTAAAGTAAGACCTAGAAGATAATTTCATTTATTAATTTTCCAATATCTTAATTTATTATTTTCTATTACTTTATTAATCTTTATTCTTATTTTCTATTTTATTAATTTTACTCTTTATTACCCTTCACACCATTTATTAATTTTATTAATATTTACCACAAATATGATTTTTTAATTATTCATCTAAAATCAATTTTTTTGATTTTTGAGTATCTTCAACTAACTTTAAGAATATTTTAAAAGAATTATTAATTTTTTCATACAAAATATTCAAGTCAAAATCAATTACATCCTTAGTAGATAAATCAAATCTAATAGTAGCTGAAGCACCAGGCATACCTACAGCAGGAATTGTGATAATTCCCTCTTCTTTTAATAAAACCATAGCCCATAAAAAAGCACAGTCTTTAGCTGAAAGTTCAGTCTCAATTTCAAGTTTAGATAATTCTAAAATAAGTGAATCTTCTTTAACCATAACACCAGTAGGAGTCAATTCAAACATGTCATAGTCTTTATCAAGTAATTTAAATAAAATATTTTTTTTAGAAAATGCTTTAATTAAATTATCTTTTTTATAATTTTTCAATCCATTAACCATAGCTAAAATAAGAGGTGCTTGGGCTTCAAGACCAAATTGATTAACTTTAATCTTAATTTCATCAATTAATTTTTGAGAACCTGACATTAATCCTCCACGAGGACCAGGCATTAATTTATCAGTACTAGTTACAACTAAATCTGCCCCCAGTTCAATAGCTTTTTTTTGATTAAAAATAGCAGTCCTAAGTCTTGCACCAGAAGCATCATCTACTAAAACAGGAATGTTTTTTTCATGAGCAATAGATATAACTTTTTTAAATAAATCTTCATCTAAAACTTTATGATCCATTGTAGAGCCAGTTATTACTACTAAAGAAGTATTATCAAAAACTTTAAATTCATCAATATCAATATACTCATTATAACTTGCTCCAACAAGTTTACAAGATCTTGGTATAGATGGATGAGCTGGAAATTCTGCTAAAAAATGACTCACATGAGATTTTTCTTTAACAAGTGCCATAATAGTTGCTAAAATACCAGAACTAGTTCTATTAACTGGAAGAACTTTTTCACCCCCAAGATGAGCAACACCTAAACTTTGAAGCTTATCTTCAAAAATAGCCGGACCAACATAAGTTTCAAGAAGATTTAAATCCGATTTATCAGCTATAAAAGCTCCTGAAAGACCAGTCAAATCGTATAAATAATCTCTCCCATCCTTCTTCATAATTGATTTGATAATCTTAAGAGAAGATTCTCTTTTTTTAACCTCATCTAAAGAACTATTAACAATCATTCCCAAAACCTTAACCATTTTTAAAATAAAAAAAATATTAAATTAAATGAATAACTTTAATGAAATAAGTATAAAGTTAAAATAATAACTTTAATGAAAAGTAAATTAAAAGAAATAATTAAAATAAAAAAAGAAAAAAAGAATAATAAACTATTCTAATAAATTTAATTTAAAGTCTTTAAGTGCTTCAACTAAGACTTTCAAGTCTTTTAATTCAAGTGGTACTTGAGCAATTTTCTCTTCACCATTTTCATCAATTTCCATATAAGAAAATTCTGCATCTACAACCATACCTTCAGCAGTAGTATAAAGAATAATACTATCATTCTGTTCATCTGGTTTTTTAGTAGGCATGAAAATTTCAAAAGATGCACCTAATTGATTAAAAAATTTTTCTTTTTCTTCTTCATTTTTAGTAGTTTTTTTAAGTTTTCTAATTCTTGATTTAAGCTTTTTTTCCGCTAATTCATTAATATCTGCCATTATTTCACCATATAAAATTGAATTTATAATTTAATTAATAAAAAGTAATTATTACAATATTAGGAATAATTTATATATAAATTTTTCACTATAAATCTAATAAATTTAAACTAAAATTAAAAAAAAAATCCAGAACAAATCCAAATAAATCTAAATAAATTTAAATTTTCAATAAATATTTTATTTTAGTCATAAAGACTATTCCCTTCACTATCCATAGCTACAATAAGAGGACCAAAAGAATTAACATCCAACTCCCAAATAGCTTCAGGCATTCCCAAATCTAACCATTCAACTCCTTTAATTTCTTTAACTCTATCTACATACAATGCAGCACATCCTCCAGTAGCCACTACATAAATTGCATTATTTCTTTTAAGAGCATCACGTACTGTATCATCCATACCACCTTTTCCTATAATAATTTTAGCCCCCATATCTAAAACATCTGCTTCATAAGGATTCATTCTCATAGATGTTGTTGGACCAACAGCAATCATATTATATTGTCCCTCATTTTCTTTTATAATAGGACCTGCATGGAAAATAACTGCTCCTTCAATATTGCATGGAGCACCCTGTTCTATAATTCTACCATGTGCTTGATCTCTTGCAGTTAAAATTTGACCAGAAATACTTATTACATCCCCAGCTTTTAATTTATTAATCTCTTCATCAGTAATAGGAGTAGCCAACTCAATCATATTTTCAACCTAACCTAAATTCAATAAATTTTAAAGTTAATAAGCTTAATATTATATCATATAACTAAAAATAATAAATAAAAGTTACAAAATAAATATTATTATTAATTATATATAATTTAATATATAAAATATTATTTCTAAATAATAACGAAATATTATATAAATTTAAAATATATTATTACTAATAATTAAATAGATTTTAGAGGTAAAATAAATGTCAAGTATGAGTAATGTTGCAGAATTATCTAAGTACATACTTACACTTCCAAAATACAAGACTACTGGAACCGTAATAATAATAATAAGTATTATTTATGGCGTGTTATTATCAATAATAAGAAATACTGGAGCCTTTACTTTTAAAAATATCATTTACGGAGGAACATTTGGATTTGTTGTATGTGGATTAAGTGCATTAATAGTGGGAGGAACTAATCAAAAATGGGTAGATTATTTTAATGGAATTAATTTAAAATTAAAACATTCCATGTTTTTATCCTTAACTTGTATGTGCTTTTTAATAATAATGAGTTTAATAGGATGTTTAGTTGGTAACTTAATAAAAATAGACTTAAGCATGAATTCATTCATACTTGGATGTAGTTTAATTTTTGGATTTAGTCTTCTTGTATTACGTGGAGTTACACAAATAAAACTAAGACAAGCAGTTTTCATATCATTTATACAACCATTTATAACATTTTTGCTTCTTATAATATTTAATAATATGAGCATAAAATTTGAATTAGGAGTACTAGGAACTTTATTTAAATTAATAGTTGCTTGTTTAATATTTACAATATCTCTTTATTTTTTTATTAAAATAGCAGAAGCCCCTATGAAAAATAATTTAAATATAAGTGTATTAAAATTGCTTAGTTTTTTTGTTGCACATATGAACGAAGATCTTTTATTAATTGAAAAATTATTTGAAAGTATTGGCGAAGAAATAAAAACACTTATAGGAATAATAAGTTTTAAAAGAAAAAATGGTGATGAAAAAGCACTATTCCTAAGCCCCTATATTCACCCAGGACCATTAGGAGAAATAGGTGGAGCAAATATGCCAACATTACTTGCAAATAGATTCAATCAATTTACCATGGTTGCACATGGTCCTTCAACACATGATTTTAATCCCGTTTCAATAAAAGAAATTGATAAAATTGAAGATGTTGTTAAAAAAGGATTATCCGAAATAGAATATTCTGAAAAAGGAAGTGAATTTAAGAGATATTCATATAAAAAAGCAAATATTGGAGTTCAATTTTTCAAAAAAGGTATGTTAATGTTATCTACCTTTGCTCCATCTGGTAGCGATGATATAGATTTTAGTGTAGGATTATCTGTAATGATTGAAAGTGAAAAGATACATAAAACTAAAAATAATATTTTTATAGATTGTCATAACTCTTTTAATGCAGAAAAAGGAGGAGTTTTACCTGGAAATCCTGAAGTATTTGAATTACTTGAAACTGTAAAAAAAATTGAAAAAAAAGACTTAGAATACTCAATAAAAGTAGGATGTAATCAAAATAATTGTGAGGGTTTAACAAAAGAAAATGGAATAGGAGACAGTAAACTTAAAACAATGGTTATAGAAGTAAATAATCAAAAAACAGCACTGTTATTATTTGATTCTAATAATATGGAACTTGGTTTTAGAGAAAAAATATTTAAAGAAGTTAAAAAATGGAGTTTAGTTGATGAACTAGAAGTTATGACTACTGATACACATTCAGTTAACACATTATCTAATGGATACAATCCTGTTGGAATTACTGAAAAAGAAAAAATTCTCAAATACATAAAAAAATCAATTGAATTAGCTATTGAAGATTTAGAAGAAGTAGAAGTGGGAACTAAATTAGAAAAAATAAGAATCAAAGCTATGGGTCCAGGAAAATATAACGAACTCATATCTACAATTAGTTCTACTGCAACAATAACTAAAATTACTTTTCCATTGACATTTTTATTATCAATGGCTTTAACTTTAATATGGATTTTTGGAGTTCATATAGTAATTATTTAACTAAAAGGATAAAAAATACCAAATTAAAAAAAAAAACTAAAATAATAAAAAAAGAATAAAAAAAGAATTAATAATTAATTAAATTAATAATCAATACTAATTATAAATAATTAACAAGAATAGTCCAAAGAATAAAATGAGCAAAATAGAAAGGAACTATCCCATCCCATAACCATGCTTGGAAACCATCCATTTCTTCTTCATACAATTTTTGAGATAATTGTCCAGTAAAGTAAAGAATGATTAAACCAACAACAAATGCTAAAACTTCATTTTTAAATCCAAAAAATCCAAGACTAAATGAAGCGGATAAAAAAGCAGCAATAATTGCAGCTACAATATGAACCGATACAACTTTAACAGTAGTGTCTACCATTTGATTCCTCCATAATAATAAAAGAAGTAAAAAAATTATAATTTAATAAATTTATAGTTCCAAATAAGTTTATAATTTTAATAAATTTATAATAATCATACTAAATATTTTAACTATTAATATTTTAATCTAATATAATATATAAAACATTGCATATAAATAATTAATTAAAAATAGAATTAAAATTTTAATAAATAATAAATAAAAATAATAAATTAAAAATAGTAGTTATGAGGCAATAATATGAAAACAATGTCTAATGTAGATATATTCACAATATCTCAAGAATTAAATGAATTACTAAAAGATGCAAGAGTAGATAAATCTTTTCAACCTACTAAAGACACTATAATAATAAGATTTCATAAAGCAGGAATAGGTAGGCTTGATCTTGTGATGCAAGCAGGTTCAAGAATACATATAAGCCAATACCCTCTTAAAAATCCGCAAAATCCACCTCATTTTCCAATGCTCCTTAGAAAACGTGTGAAAGGAGCAAATGTGATAAGTATTAAACAACATAACTTTGATAGAGTTGTAGTAATCAAAATGCAAAAAGAACAAGTTTATACACTTATTATTGAATTATTTGCACAAGGGAATATCATTTTACTTGATGAAGAAAATAACATAATCACTCCTTTAAAACGTAAACATTGGAGTGATAGAGATATTAGTGCAAAAAGAGAATATATCTTCCCCACATCTAATGGTATTAATCCAATTTCAATAGAAGAAGAAGAATTTTACCAATTAATAAAAAAATCAGATAGTGAAATAGTTAAAACTTTAGCTCGAAGTGGTCTTGGAAGTTTATATTCCGAAGAAATTATTAAAAATAGTAAAATAAATAAAAGAAAAAATTGTCAAGATTTAAATAAAGAAGAAATTAAAATTATTTTTAAATCTTTAAAAGAAGTATTTAATGGATTAATTGATAATAAATTCAATCCAATGATTGTAACTAACAAAAGAAAAGTTGAAGAAATAAATAAAGAAAATTCTCAAGAAAAATTAAAAATTATAGAAGATGTTATACCTATAAGTTTAAAAAAATATGATACTTTTGATAAAAAAACATTTGATACATTTAATGAAGCTTGTGATGAGTTTTATTCAAGTAAAGTAAAAAATGAAATCACAAATATTCAAGAGGAAATATGGAATAAAAAAGTAGGAAAATTCTCAAAAAGACTTGAAAAACAACAAGAAACTCTTGAAGGATTTAAAGATACAATTAAAAAATCTCAAAAAAGAGGAGAACTTCTTTATACTCATTATAGTCAAATAAATAATCTTTTAAATGTTATTTTAAATGCAAGATCTAAAGACTATGGATGGAGTGAAATAGCTAAAACATTAAAACAAGCCAAAAAAGAGGAGATGGTCGAAGTTCAAATATATGAATCCTTAGATTCACTTGGAAATATGGTTCTTAAGATAGAAAATATTACATTAAATATAGATTGTAAAAAATCAATTAACGATAATGCTGAAATTTACTATGAAAAAAGTAAAAAAGCAAAACGCAAGATAAAAGGAGCGGAAATAGCGATTGAAAATACTAAAAAACAATTAGCTGAAATGAAAACTAAAAAAGAAAAAGCAATGCTCAATATAATGCTTCCTCAAAAAAGAGTTAAAAAGAGTCTTAAATGGTATGAAAAACTTAGATGGTTTATCTCTTCAAATGGAACATTAGTCGTTTGTGGACGTGATGCAAATACAAATGAAAGTGTCGTTAAAAAATATTTAGATAAAAATGATATCTATTTACATGCAGATATACATGGTGCTCCTTCAGTAGCAGTTAAACTTAAAAACGATAAAGCAGATGAAAATTTGCTTAAAGAATCTGCAATCTTTGCAGCATCTTTTTCAAGTGCTTGGTCAAAAAACTATGGAACACAAGATGTGTACTGGGTCAATCCAGAACAAGTTTCAAAAACTCCAGTATCTGGAGAATTTGTACCAAAAGGTGCATTTATTATTAGAGGCCATAGACATTATATTCGTTCTGCAAAATTAGAAATCGCAATTGGTTTAGTGGAATATGATGGAAAAAAAAGAATAATGGCTGGACCAATCGATGCTATGAAAGCACATACTAACAAATTTGTATCTATAAAACCAGGATTTACAAAAAAAGAAGCAATAGCTAAAGAGATATTATCTAGATTGAACGAAAAAAATAATATAGATTTAGATGATATAGTGAGAATTTTACCAAGTGGAAAATGTGACTTTATATAATTTAAAAAGACACAATATAATTAAAAAAAACTAAAAAATAATTTAACATTCAATTATTTTTCTTCTTTTTTGAATTTTGGAGCACAAGATTCTAAAGGATTTAAGATTAAAACTTCAACTTCAGGTGCAAGTTGTTTAACAAAGTTAGAAAATATTGTAGGGTCTTGAGCAATAGCTGGAAAAGTATTATAATGCATTGGAATTACCATTTTTGGAGAAAGCCACATTGTAGCTAAAGCTCCTTCAAATAATCCCATAGTAAATCTATCACCTATTGGAACCATAGCAACATCAGGTTTATAAAGTTTTCCAACAATATTTTCTAAATCTGAAAATAATCCAGTATCTCCCGCATGGAAAATTTTAGTTCCATCTTCCAAAGTGATTAAAAAACTTGCAGGATTTCCACCAGTAATTAATTCATCAGTAAAATCAATAGAAGAAGAATGTTTAGCATCTAACATAGTAAATTTAATTCCTTTAGCAAAAACAGAACCCCCAATATTCATACCTACAGATTCAATTCCTTGTTCATTAAGGAATAAAGAGATTTCATGATTTGTAATTACAAGAGCTCCTGATTTATTAGCTATTTCCATAGTATCTCCAAAATGATCTGAATGACCATGAGTAACACAAATAATATCCGCATCCACTTCTTCAACAGGAATCACACATGCAGGATTGTTACTAATAAAAGGATCAATTAATATTTTAATACCTTCATCACTAATAATTTCAAAAGCAGAATGAGTTAACCACCTAATTTCCATAATTTCACCATACAATCATATAATTTAAATATTAAGTTTTTAATAAAAATATTAAATGTTTATATAAGACATATATTAAAAATTTATAATAAATATTCATAGTCCTTAAATAATTAATAATGAATTACTATTAATTTAACTAGGAATATTCAAATCATTTGCTAATGACCAAGAATCTTCAAATAATTCTTTAATACCTCTAACAGACTCTTCATCATCATAAACAGCACCATATTCAATTTTTTCTTCATCATCATTAGAAATAATTAATGCATGAGATAAATCACCTATTAAATTAAAAGATTCTACAATAGGAGCGGTTTTGATTTTAATTCCAAAACTTAATAAAGAAGAAATTAAAAGAACATAAGATAAATCATTTGTATCAAACTCTTGAAGAATAATTCTTGAATTTACTTTAGATAATGCAGATAAAAATACATCGCCCATATCCCTAATATCTGGAGCTTCAAGAAGTATCTCAGATTTAGCATGAGTAGCTACTTCTTCAAATGCATCCTTAGAAGTTAAAATACCTTTCTCACAGATAACATAACTATTTAATAACTTAGGAATAGGTAAAGAATCCGGATTATTTGGATCAATTTGAATTTGTTTATTTTCCAAATTAGTATCTAAATTTGAAGAAACAATGGGTTTTACTTCAGAATCCAAATTATTTAAAGGATTTATAATATTTGGAGAATTAAAATTATTATCTTCATCGTCCAAATCATCAATAACAAATTCTTTATCATAAGGCACTTCATTAGAAGATTCATCATCTGAATTAGTATTTAAAACTGTTTCTGAAACTGATTCAAATTCATCATAAACTTCAACAACATGAATAGGCTCTTGAACAGAACTACTATAATCATAATCTAAAGAGTCATTTTCATAGTCATAAGAGGCATAAGCTAAATTAATATTATTAGAATCATACTCCTTATGAATAGGAACAATAACATCACTTTCATCAAGACTATGGATAGGGACAATAACTTCTTCAGCTACTTCTTCATAAGTTTTATGTTTAGGTGAATTTAATTCTTCTAAATTTAAAAATTCATCATTAAGTATAGATTTAGCATTATTAATACTTCTTTTAGGAATATTATTAATATCTATTTTATCAATAGATTTTTTACGTGGCCTACGAGTTATTTTCATAGGTTTATCATAATTTGGAGTAAAATTTAAATCCCTAATAGAGGGAACAACTTTATTTTCATCATAATCTTCTCTAACCTTTAAAACATGATTCTTATTCTCAGGAACAAAATCTTCTCTTTTAGATGATTTATTAAAATTAGATTCATTATTAAATCCAAAAATAGAACTCTTAGATTTATTCATATTAGAACCATAGTTTTTAGAATTAAGTAATCTCTGATTAGATAATCCAGAACCATTATTTTTTAAATTAGATGAATCAAATTTAGAATTTCTTAAATCATATTTATTAAACTTAGAATATTTATTTTTAGATTCTTTATTTTTTAGTGAAGGTCCAAAAAATGAAGCAGAAGATTTCTTTTCCCTACCTCCACGAGAAACTAAAACAGGACTTTCATAAGAATATATTCCACTTGATCCTAAAACAGAATCTTTAATATTGGATGAAATTTGTCTATTATTAATTGGCTTATAATCTACAAAATTAGAAATATCTTTAGAAATTGATATATTATATCCATATATATTATAAATAAATACAGAAATTAAAAGAATAATTCCAATAACAGCCATTAAAAGACCTAAAAATAAAATTAAATCTATAAGGCGCAAACTAATACTTTCATAAATAACAACTAAACCCATAGTTGTTAATAATGCACCTACAAATAGTTTCATCGAATTATCCACAGAACCCACCAATAATTTAAAAATTTTAAAAAAATTAATAAAATAAGTACTAATTTTAAAAAAGTTTTAATGAAA
>JAZLLL010000218.1:0-5610 GCA_045598125.1 Methanobrevibacter sp.
CTTATTTTATCTTATTTATTTTTTTATTTTTTACGTAGTTATATTTATATACTAGTTTATACATATACCCTTATAGGTATACTGGAGGTAATAATGTGAAACAATATATGGAATCAACTAATATTCATAGAAGACTAAGAAAGATTATTGGTCAATTAAATGCTATTGATAAAATGATTGATGAAGATGTTCCTTGTGAAAACATTTTGATGCAAATTAATGCGTCTAAATCTGCTTTACATAAAGTAGGTCATATTATTGTTGAAGGTCATATTAATCATTGTATTAAAGATGCTATTGAAAGTGGAAATACTGAAGAAGCTTTAGATGATTTTACTACTGTTTTAGAGTATTACTCTAGACTTTGATTAATTTACTTATTATTTTTAATATATGTTATACCTATAGGAGTATAGGTAATTTTTATATTTTTATTTCAGGTGTTATAATGGAAGATAAATTAAAAAATAATCATGGTCATCTTCATAATGAGGGGTGTTGTGATTCTGGTCATGTTCATGCTCATGGTTCTGGTACTTGTGCTTGTGAAGGAGGGATGCTTAAAAATATTGATAATATAGAAGAGAAATCAAATGAACCATTATATATAATATTTTCGAGTATTATTCTATTTTTAATAGGGTTTTATATTTATAATTTTATAGATTTTTCATTTGGAAATTTAGTTATTTTAAATTTCTCTTTAGATATTTCTTCAAAATTTTTTGCGATAATATTATTTATATTGGTTGTTTTAATTTCAGGATTAAATATAATAAAAGAGGGAATTTATGAATTATTTGAAAAAGAGATAAAAATTGAGTTTCTTGTAACTATTGCTACAATAGGTGCATTTGTTTTAGGTGATTTTATTGAAGCTGCATGTTTAATGCTCTTATTTTTCATTGCAGAATATCTTGAAGAATTTTCCTTAGATAAATCTAAAAAATCTCTAATTAATATTGTAAAATTAGCTCCAGATACAGCTACTATTAAAAAAGATGGAGTTGAAGTTGAAGTTAATGTTGAAGATATTTCTATTGGGGATATAGTTATTGCAAAACCTGGAGATAAAATAGCTATTGATGGTGAAATAATAAATGGATCAAGTTCTATTAATCAAGCATCTATTACTGGTGAAAGTATTCCTGTATTTAAAACTATTGGTGATGAAGTTTATTCTTCAACTATTAATCAAGAGGGTTATTTGGAATTTAAAGCAACTAAAAAATCAGACGATACTCTATTTGCAAAAATAATTGAATTAATAAAAGAATCTGATGATAAGAAAGCAAAAATAGATTTATTTGTTGATAAATTTGCAAGATATTATACTCCTTTCATTGTTTTAATGGCTATTTTAGTTGCTATTATTCCACTTCTGCTCTTTAATTGTTCCTTAAATGAATCTATATATAAAGCATTAGTTCTTCTTGTAATTTCATGTCCTTGTGCTTTTGCTATTTCCACACCAGTTTCTATGGTTTCAGCTATTACTGCAGGTACTAGGAATGGTATTATTATTAAAGGTGGAGAATATATTGAAGAATTAGCTAAGATAAAAGCGATTTCATTTGATAAAACTGGAACATTAACTGAAGGTAATTTAGTGATTGATGAAATTAAAACATTTAATAATTTTGATAAAGAAGAACTTATGAAAATTATTTGTTCTATTGAAAATATGTCTACTCATCCAATAGCTAAATCATTTACTGAATTTGCTTTAGTTAATAATATTTCTCTAAAAAAAGTTGATAATTTTAAATCAATTAGTGGTTTTGGTCTTGTTGGAGATATTGGTGATAAAACTTATAAAATAGGTAAAAAAGAGGGATTTGATTTAGATTTAGATGATTTGGATGTATCTTATGTTTATCCAGGATCTTCTATATTTATATCTGAGGATAATAATTTAATAGGGTTTATAAGGTTATCTGATAAAATAAGGGATGATGGTAGAAATACAATAACTAAGTTACATAATAAAAAGATTAAAACATTTATGTTAACTGGAGATAATGAAAAGATTGCTAGTACTGTTTCAAAAATTATTGGTTTGGATGATTATTATTCTAATTTACTTCCAGAAGATAAGGTTAATATTATAAAAAAATTAGTTAAGGAGTATGATGATTTAGCTATGGTTGGAGATGGAGTTAATGATAGTCCTGCTCTTGCACAAGCTAATGTTGGAATTGCAATGGGATTAAATGGTTCTGATATCGCTATTGAAACTTCAGATATTGTTTTAATCGATGATGATATTTCAAAAATTAATTATCTTATTGAATTATCTAAAAAGACTATGGGTGTTGTAAAACAAAATATATCTTTCTCAGTTATTGTAAAATTCACATTAGCTATTCTAGGAGTAATAGGTTTTCTTAGTTTAGGTGAAGCTATTGTTTTTGGTGATGTAGGTTTAACATTAGTTGTTGTTGCTAATGCCTTAAGAATTTCTAGAAATTCTTAATTTTTTATTTTTCTACTTTATTTTTTTATTTTTATCTATTTTAATATTTATATGTATATGCATCATAAATTATTATTAAGACTAGATTATATATTCAATTAATTTAATTTATTCCTTATTTATTTATTAACTTTTTTTATCTTACTATTGAATTAGAGGGTGATTTTTAATTTTTGTTTTTTGTTAAGGGAGTTGAATTTTTAAATTAGTTTATAATAAGTAAAGAAAAAAGATATTAAAATTAAATAGAATATAATTAATTTATAAGTTTAGATAAAAAGTATTTATTAAAAAATAAAATAAAATAAAAAAAGAATAATAAGAAGACTAAATTTAATTTAATCTACTTACTTTAATTAAAGATTCAACTGGAACACCATCAATTTCAGAATGTCCAGATTTATCAATTAGTACAGTAATAACTACTGGTTCTCCACCAAGATCTTTTACAGTGCTGATAACGTCTTTAATTGTATTTCCACTAGTTACTACATCATCAACAATAACTACTTTCTTACCTTTAACAGTTCCAAAATTAGTACTAATTGCACCTTCACCATCACCTAATTCTTTTCTATGTTTGTTTGGATGGTAAATTGCAAGAGATGTTGGAATTTCACCTAAATCTTCTAAGAAATCAGCCATCATTGTTGCAAAAGGAATTCCACTAGCAGCAATTCCAACAATAACTTCTATGTCGCCATGAGCCATTGCCATATCACTTAAAGCCATAGAGGCATATCTTAATCTAGAAGAACTTTCTCCTAAACTTTTCCAATCAATGTAAAAGTCTACTGGGGCTTCTTCTTTAACTTCAGTTTCAGTTTTTTGTAAAATTAACCATCTTGCAGTGTCTAAAGATACATTAAGTTCATCTGCAATTTCACCAGTAGTGAAACCATGAGCTCTAAGCTCTTGTGCTTTATTAATAAGTTTCTGATTCATTATTTCACCTTTGGGAATATGATTTATAAAATTTGTTCTAATTATTATGTGTTTAATCTATAATATTTGGCTAATTAGTCTTTTATTCTAAACTAATTGGAATATGTTCTTTAGATGATTTATTTGCAGCAAGTACCATTTTAAGAGCTTTAAGTCCATCTTCTCCAGTAATTTCTGGTTCTTCAGAATTATTTACTTTTTCTAAAAAAGAACTTAATTCTTTAATTAATGGTTCTTCGTGTTTTATTGTAATATCTTGTGCAAATTTACCATAAACTTCAATACTTTGAGTAATATAATCTACAGAGATAATGCCCGCAGTACCAGTAATTTCAATTTGTCTACGTTTGTAAGGAGTTAACCAGTTTACTTCTAAAATACCAGTGATATCTTCATCAAAATTAACCATAATTTCGGCATGATCTTCAAATTCACATTTATCTAAAATACTACTCATGGTAGCATAAACTTGTTCAACTTTTTCATCAATTAAGTAATTCATAACATCTAAGTCATGAATTGCAAGGTCAATAGCTA
This sequence comes from Methanobrevibacter sp., assembly GCA_045598125.1. Classification (GTDB taxonomy): domain Archaea; phylum Methanobacteriota; class Methanobacteria; order Methanobacteriales; family Methanobacteriaceae; genus Methanobrevibacter. Next base: position 3,959 of record JAZLLL010000218.1, read on the forward strand.
CACCAACATCTTTAATTCTTGGTGGAAATGGACCTACTCTTTTTGCAGATACAGTAACTAAATCTCCAATAACATCATTATCAATTAATTCTTTAGCTTTTTGTACTGCAGGATTGAATCTTTCAACATGTCCTGTTGCAAGTTTAACTCCTTTTTCTTTTGCAGCTTGAATCATTTCTTCTGCTTCTTCTTCAGTAAATGCAATTGGTTTTTCTACTAGAACATGTTTTCCATATTCAATAGCTTGCATTACAACTTCATGGTGAAAAGTAGTTGGTACACATACACTTACTACTTCAATTTCCGGATCTTTTAATAAGTCTTCAATTTCACAGTATGCTTTAGTGTTATATTTTTTAGCGACTTTTTTAACGGTTTTTTCAACAACATCTGCTACTGCAACAAGGTTTGCATTTTCTAATTTTGAATAAACTCTGGCGTGATTGTATCCCATTGCACCTACGCCAATTACTCCGACATTTATAGCTTTCACACATATTCCTCCAATAACATTATACTTTATGTTTTTATAATTTATAAAGATTTTTATAATATTAAAATGTATTTTTTTTAATTTAATTGATGATTTTTTTTATTGATTATTCTTATTTTTTTTAAAATAATTTTAGTATAACTAATGAATTTTAGTTTTAAATATAGTTAATCATTTCTTTTCCTATTTTTCTACCTATAATTTCTGCATCCCTTATGCTTCCTTTTTCTTGAGATTTATATAAGATTTCTCCTTTTTTATTTAAAAGTACAGAATTAAGTTCTAATTGATTATCTTTAACTTTTGCAATTGCTCCAATTGGCCATTGACAACCTACACCTATCTCTTCAAGAATAATTTTTTCAGATAAAACTTCTTGATATGTAAAATAGTGATTTAATTTTTGGAGATTTTCTTTTTCTTTAGAATCTTTTCTTGCAATAACTGCTAAAGCACCTTGTCCTGCAGCAGGCATGAAATATTCGATAGGAAATCTAAATTTAATATGTTTACTTAATCCTAATCTATTTAAACCAGCTTCAGCCATAATAGTTCCATCTAAATCTCCATTTATTACTTTTTCAATTCTAGTTTCAATATTCCCTCTTATTGGTTTAAGTTCAAATTTTTTATTATGATATCTGCATATTGCTTCTCTTCTTAAACTACTAGTTCCAAGGGTAAATCCTTCATTTAATTCTTTCCATTCATAATTTGAGATAAGAACTTCATTTGGACTTTCTCTTATGGGGGTAGCTACAATTTCTAAATCTTCATCTAATTCTGTTGGAACATCTTTTAAACTATGTACTGCAAAGTCTACTTCTTCTTCAAGTACAGCTTTATCTAATTCTTTTGTAAAAAGCCCTTTTGAATCCATATTATAAAGTTGAGAACTTGTGATTTTGTCTCCTTTTGTTTTTATAATATTTGTTTCAACATCTTCTTTTATAATCTTAGATAAACATTTATTTATATAATTTGTTTGTGTAAGTGCAAGTTTACTTCCTCTAGTTCCAACAATCATTTTTTCGCCTTTTTAATTTTATAATTAGTTATATTATTTTTTTATTTTTTTTAATTTTATTTATTTCTAAAATTTTAATTATCTTTTAGAAAGTTGTGAATAATTTGATCTATAAATAAATAAAATGTTTTT